>JAJSZS010000002.1 GCA_030262725.1 Candidatus Desulfofervidus auxilii
CAAAAAATATTATTGTAAATATTAGCTTCAGCCTGGTCATCACTAAGCATAATATTAATACCCCCTCCATACTCGGCAGTGTTATTACTAAAAATATTGTTTGTAAAAATAATGTTACCCGAGATTGTCTCTGCATGAACACCGCCGCCATAACTACCCCAACCAAAGCTAACTGTATTTGTAGCAAAAATATTGTTTATTAATATGGTTGTCCCTTCACTTGAAGTTATACAAGCACCAGCACCAACACCACCTGAATTATTATAAAAAGTATTATTTATAAAAGTAACTTTACCTGTTTTTACTTCTATATAGATCCCACCACCCAAAAAATCCCCGTTTCCATTAAAAGTATTATTTTCAAAATTGACTGTACTTGAATTTACTTGGACACAGATGCCACCACCACTAATACTGCCTGAATTCTTACTAAAAATATTATCTGTAACTGTAACATTACCTGAGTCTGTTTTCACATAGATACCGCCACCATTAGAAGCAGAATTATTATCAAAAACATTTTTACAAACATTAATACTTGCACTGTTTGTATGAATGTAAATCCCGCCACCAAAACTACTTGAGCCATTCTTAAAAACAATTCCACATATAGTAATATCACCACCTATATCTCCACCATCATTGGATGTGTCCGTGTCTATATTCATAATTTGTATTTGAGTTCCATTTAGTACAGGTTTATTATTCATATCCTGTGCTTTAATGATAAGGCTATGTCCATTATCACCTGTGTCCGTTTGATAGCTAAGGGTTGATGAGACAGTGTATATGCCAGGAGAAACATAAATTATATCATCTTCATTATTATTATGAGCTATATCTAAAGCATCTTGAAACTCTGTGACATTTGTTACAATAAAAGTTGCTCCTATTGCATTTGAAATATTTATTATAATAAAACTAAGGAACAAAATTACTCCCAACATGACTTTATTTTCTTTAAATTCCCATTTTTGTCAAGAATTTTATTGACACTAATTTTTAAAAAGGTTAATTAAACGTTATGGAACTTATCCCTCGTCAAAAAGGTGTTTATGCCCTTATATTAAGAGCAGAGGAAAAAAGATTTATTGTTGTAGGTAACAGAGGTGGCTATCTTATTAAACCAGGATTTTATGCCTATATTGGTTCAGCACAAAGAGGCTTAGCTATTCGTTTAAAAAGACATTTAAATCTTAAGAAGAAAAAACATTGGCATATTGATTATTTATTAGATTACACTCAGCCTATAGCTGTAATTGTTTCTATTACTTCAAAAAGGATTGAATGCCAAGTAGCTCAATCGCTTTTACCTTTACTTTCATTTTTACCAGGTTTTGGAGTCAGTGATTGTCGATGTAAATCTCATCTTTATTATCACCCTTCTTTAAAAGTTTTAGAAAAAGAAGTTATGAAAGCCTTTTCTCCCTATCCCTGTACATTTATTTCTTTAAAGTAAATTTTCTTTAATATATTCAATGGCATTGCGAAAGATCATCAATCCCATACCTTCTTCTGGCAATTTCTCTCTTGTCCATTGTGGATGATTAGTATAATGAAGATAGGCTTCAGGATGAGGCATAAGTCCAAATAATCTTCCTGTTGAGTCACAAATACCGGCAATAGCATTTATTGAACCATTAGGATTATATGGATATTCCATTGTAGGATTGTCTGTTTTTGGATCAATATATTTAACTACAGCTAAATGGGAATTCTCTATACTTTTCAGAATTTCATTATTTTTTGCTATAAACTTTCCTTCTCCATGCCTTATTGGAAGATAGAGCTTTTCTATTCCTTTTGTAAAAATACATGGAGTTTCTTTATCTACTTTTAAATATACCCATCGATCCTCAAAACGGCTAGAATCGTTATATGTTAAAGTAACTAATTGCTCATCATAACGGGAAAAACCTGGCAAAAGACCAAGTTTTACCATTAACTGAAACCCATTACATACTCCAAGGATAAGCTTTCCATCTTTTATGAAACGTAAAAGTTGGTCAAAAAGCAACTCTCCTGTTTTTTTTACTCTTGCAAATCGCCACCGATTGGCTGCTGCTTTAGCTGCTCCTAAATCATCACCATCTAAAAATCCTCCAGGAAAATTGAGAAAATGATAATCATCAAGCCTTTTTTCACCATAAAGCAATTCACTTATATGTACAATATCTACTTCACCACCTGCCAATTTACAGGCATAAGCCATCTCCACTTCACAATTTGTGCCATAGCCACTAATAACAATACAACGCACTTTCTTACTCATCTGTTTATTGTGGAATAGAGTTAAATTTTTGTCAAGTTTATTATTGACAGTTTGTTTCTGATTAGATAAATTTGCCTGCAAACTTTTAAAAGGAGAATGTTATGCAAGAATTAAATCTTGTTGTTTTACCAGGAGATGGAATTGGTCCAGAAATTGTTAATCAAGCATTAAAAGTGCTTAAAACAGTTCAAAAAAAGTATAATTTAAAAGTTAATTTAAAAGAAGGGCTTATAGGTGGATGCGCTATTGATAAGTATGGCATACCATTCCCAAAAAAAACTAAAGAGATGGTAATTAAAGCAGATGCAGTTTTACTTGGAGCAGTAGGTGGCCCAAAATGGGATAATTTGCCATTTTCTATACGACCTGAACAAGGTCTTTTAGCTTTACGAAAAACTTTAGAAGCATTTGCCAATTTAAGACCTGCCAAAGTATATGATGAATTGATTGATGCATCTTCTTTAAAACCTGAAATAATTGATGGTGTTGATATTATGGTAGTTCGTGAACTAACCAGTGGTATTTATTTTGGAGAACCAAGAGGAATATTTGAAGAGGAGGGAGAGAGAGTAGGAATAAATACTTTAAAATATAAAGAACATGAAATTAAACGAATTGCTAAAGTTGCTTTTGAAATAGCAAGAAAAAGAAGGAAAAAGCTTGTTAGTGTAGATAAAGCAAATGTCCTTGAAGCTACAGTTTTATGGCGAGAGGTAGTAACAGAGGTACATAAGGAATATAAAGATGTAGAACTTTCTCATATGTATGTAGATAATGCAGCCATGCAAATTATTAGATGGCCAAAACAATTTGATGTAATTTTAACAACAAATATCTTTGGTGATATTTTAAGTGATGCCTGTGCTATGCTTACTGGTTCTCTAGGCATGCTTCCTTCAGCTAGCATTGGGGGAAAAACCGGACTTTATGAACCTATTCATGGCTCAGCGCCAGATATTGCTGGAAAAGATATTGCTAATCCAATTGCCACTATTAATTCTTTAGCTATGATGTTTATTTATGCTTTTAATCGCCCAGAAATTGCAGCAAATATTGATGCTGCTATTAAGACTGTTTTAAAACAAGGATTTCGTACAAAAGATATTTGGAGTGAAGGAAAAACGTTAGTTGGAACTGAAAAAATGGGAGATTTAATTAGTGAGGCTATTTGATTGAATTAATCTTTCTAAATAAGGAGCAATTTTTAAAGAAATAAATGCTAATAAAGCACCTGCTAATACATCTGTAACATAATGATAACGACAATAAACTGTTGAAGAAATTAAAAAGATAGTCATTATACCAAAGGCTATACCAATAGTTTTATTTAAATAAAAAGCAAAATAAGTGCATATAAGACTGATTTGAGTATGACCACTTGGGAAAGCATCAGTTTTATTTTTTTCAAGTAGATTTAAAATTTTAAATAATTTAGCTGCTAGCCATGTATCTTTATACACTGCTACTTGAGAAATGCCTAACCCTCTTGGCCCCATTGCTGGAAAAATAAGATAGCCTATATAAGAAAGATAAAATCCTAATAAAATAGTAAAAATTACCGATGGCAATCTTTTATCTTGTTTTTTAAGTAAGATTAACACTAAGATAACAGGCATAAAATAATAACTGATATAACCTAATTGCATAATCTCTGTTAGCCAAGGTTTTGTCCATTTTTCCAAATATTTAAAAGGACATACACCAAAGATTAAGATGTCTAAATGATAGAGAAATTCATCTTTTAAATGATTATGCAAATAAGGGATAATATAGTCAAAGCTTTGAAATATAAAAAAGATAAGAAAAATTGGGTAAAAATAATGAATATAAGCACTCTTTTTTGAGGTATTTAAAGTAGAAAGAAAAACACAAAAAATAATAAAGGTTAAAAGAAAAATATAAAAAATAATAAGTTGTTTTGCATAAAACAGATGTGGATAAAAAATGATGGTCAATAATAATAACAATCCAACAAATATTAAATTTAGTATATCATATGGCATAAAATTAAATTGACTCAAAAAATTTCGCCACATCTTTTAAATCTCTTGTTATGCGACAAGGTGGTAAATTTTTTAAAAAATATGAACCATAAGAGCGTGTATATAGTCTTGGATCAAGGATAGCAAGGAGACCTTTATCTTGACGATGGCGGATTAAACGACCCAATCCCTGTTTTAGAGAAATAATAGCTTGTGGCACTTGATAACTCCAAAAAGGATTTTTACCCATTTTTCTAATAAATTCAATCCTTGCTTTTATTAATGGATCATCAGGAACTGCAAAAGGAAGTCGATCAATAATAACACAACTTAAAGCCTCTCCTGGAATATCAATCCCTTCCCAAAAAGTAGCAGTAGCAAAAAGTACAGAATGAATATCACTTTTAAATATTTCTAAAAGTTTTGGTGAAGATTGTTCACCTTGAATAATAACATTAAATGGAATTTTAGAAGCAACTTTATCATAAATTTCTTTCATAGTTTGTAGATTGGTGAAAAGAACAAGAGCACGACCTTTAGTAATTTTAAGAATTTTTATAATTTCTTTAGCTGCTGCCTGTAAAAAATCTACTGAATTAGGGTCAGGCATAGATGGCGGCAAATAAAGAAGGGCTTGATTTTTATAATCAAAAGGAGAAGGTAATATTAATCCTTCAGTATAATAAGATAAACCCAATCTTTCTTTAAAAAAAGAAAAATTATCACCTGTATTAAGAGTAGCAGAAGTAAAAACAATGGATTTGATTGAAGAATATAGATGCTCTTTTAAAATAAGATCCACTTTCAAAGGAGAACATCCAAATACTATACTTTTTTTCCTTCTCTCTACCCAATAAGCATAATTGGGGTCACTTTGAGCAAAAATAAAATTTAATTCTTTTTTTATTTTATCAATCCTTTCCTTCAGATTCTCTTTTATATCCAAAAAAGTATTAACTTTATGGATAATATCCATAAGTTCATCAAGAAGATTTTTTAAAACATAAATCCCTTTATTGATTATCAATAAAGACATAACTTGATTTAAACTTTCTTTCCCTTTTAAATGTCCAAAAGTTTTAAAAAAATTATCACTTTTTTCTTTTAATATATTAAGCCTTTTCTTTATATCTTTGTCTTCAAAAAGAAGATTTATATCATAAATCAATTCAGCTATCCTAAAATTACTCACTTGAAAGCCAAAATATTCACTTACGATTTCCTCAAGTTGGTGAGCTTCGTCAAATATAACCGCTTCATAAAAAGGAATCACCTGCCCATATCCTTTTTCCCTTATTGCCAAATCAGCCATAAAAAGATAATGATTAACAATAATCAATTGTGCTCTTTGAGCTGATATTTTCATCTTGGTGATAAAACATTCATGCCAAAATGGGCATTTTTGTCCCAAACATTGTTCTGTGCTAGCAGTTAATTCAGACCAACCAAACCATTCTGGTGAAAAAGGCGTTTCAGCAATATCACCTGTTTTTGTAATCTTAAGCCACTGATTTAATATTTTTATTTCTTTACTTTTTGAAATTGGTAATTTTTGTGATATTAATTGATTGAAACGCCAAAGACAAAGATAGTTGCGCCGTCCTTTTAAATAAACAACTTTTGGTTTTTCGTTTAATATTTTTTCTACCAAAGGTATATCTTTATAAAAAAGTTGATTTTGAAGACTTTTAGTACCTGTAGAAATTACTACTTTTTTACCAGATAAAATAGCAGGGATAACATAAGCCAATGTTTTTCCTGTTCCAGTACCAGCTTCAATAATGACCTTTTTCCCTTCAACTAGAGCCTCTCTTACTTTTTTAGCCATTATTAATTGAGATGGTCGCCATTCAAAATATGGCAATTTCTTTGACAAAATTCCTTTTGCACCAAAGATTTGAGAAAGCATCTTCTCTTGATTAAGCAAAATAAATAAGTTATGTAGGAACAAAAAGCAAGAAGGAAAATAATGATAGAAATTATAAATTTGCATAAAAAATTTGGTAAATTAGAGGTATTAAAAGGTGTGAATCTTATTTTAAAAAAAGGAGAAATTACAGCCATAATTGGCCGTAGCGGCTGTGGAAAAACAGTATTAGTAAAACATATTGTTGGTTTACTTAAACCAGATAAAGGAAAAATTATTGTTGATGGTGAGGATATTACGGCTATTAATGAAAAAAAACTAAAATATATTAGAAAAAAATTTGGAATGCTTTTTCAAGAAGGTGCTCTTTTTGACTCTATGACAGTTGCAGAAAATATTGCTTTTCCTTTAAAAGAACATACGAATTTGAGTGAAAAAGAAATAAAAAAAATTGTAAAAGAAAAATTGGCATTAGTTGGATTAAAAGATATAGAAAAGAAAATGCCTAATGAACTTTCAGGTGGAATGAAAAAAAGGGTAGCATTAGCACGAGCAATCGCCCTTGAGCCAGAAATTGTAATATATGATGAACCTACTACAGGACTTGATCCAATGACAAGTGTTTCTATTTATGAATTGATTCAGGATATGGAAAAAAGATTAAAAATTACAAGCATTATCATTACCCATGATGTCCCAAATGTGTTTGCTGTGGCTAATAGAATAGCTGTACTCCATGAAGGGAAAATCATTGCCTGTGATACACCTGAAAATATTGTAAAATCAGATAAACCTGAAATTCAAGCTTTTCTTAAAACTCAGATGAAATTTAAATTATGATATTTACAGTTCTTACCTTATTTCCAGATTTTTTTTCTACACCTTTAAAAACAAGCATTATTGGCCGAGCTATTCAGAATAAAAAAATTAAGGTAAATTTAGTTAATATTCGAGACTTTGCTATAGGAAAACATAAAGTAACTGATGACACCCCTTATGGTGGCGGAAAAGGTATGGTTATGAAACCTGAACCTATTATAAAAGCCATTGAAGATATAAAACAAAAAGATAATAAAGCTTTTATTATTTTGCTCTCTCCTAAGGGAAGAAAATTCACACAAGAGGTGGCAGAAGAATTTTCTAAAAAATCTCATCTTGTTCTCATCTGTGGGCATTATGAAGGTATTGATACAAGAGTAGAGTATTTTGTAGATGATGAAATATCAATAGGTGACTTTATCCTTACAGGTGGAGAAGCAGCAGCCCTTTGCATTATAGATACAGTGGCAAGATTAATACCAGAGGTAGTTGGAAAACCAGAATCTATAAAAGAAGAATCATTTAGTGATGGCTTACTTGAATATCCTCAATATACCCGACCAAGAGAATATGTTGGAATTAAGGTGCCAGAAGTTTTACTTTCAGGTCATCATAAAAATATTGCTCGTTGGCGAAGGTATCAATCTATTTTACGTACGCTTTTATTACGGCCAGACCTTCTTTTAAAAGCAAAATTAACAGAAGAAGATAAAAAAATTTTGAGAGAAATTTGTGAAAAGATTTTAAAATGAAAAACAACTGGCATATTTATATTGGGCTTGTGCATTATCCAGTTTATAACAAACAAAAAGAGGTTATTATTACTGCAGTAGCTACAGTTAATATACATGATATTGCTCGTGTTGCTAAAACTTATGAACTTGGTGGTTTCTTTATCATTAATCCCCTTGAAGACCAACACGCTTTAGTAAAGCGTTTTTTAAATCATTGGCTAGAAGGATATGGTGGCAAATATAATCCATTGCGTATTCCTCCTTTAAAACTCGTTCATTGTGTTTATAGTTTAGAAGAGGCAATTGAATATATAAAAGAAAAATGGAAGAAATTACCTAAAATTATTGTTACTTCAGCTCAACCACATTCAAACAATATTGGATATCATAAAGCCAAAATATTAATTAATAAAAAAGATAATCCATTTCTTATTCTCTTTGGTACAGCTTGGGGTCTTACAAAGGACTTGATTTCTCAAGCAGATTATGTTTTAAAACCTATTTATGGTGTTGGTGATTATAACCACTTGTCAGTAAGAGCAGCTGTAGCTATTATATTAGATAGGCTTTTAGGAGGAGAAAATGGACCCCATTCAGATGATTGAAAAAGAGCATGTTCGTCTTGATTTACCCGAATTTAATCCAGGTGATACAATCAAAGTATATCATAGAATTAGTGAGGAAGGAAAAGAACGTATTCAAGTCTTTCAGGGAGTGGTGATTAGAAAAAGAGGATCAGGTACAGGAGCTACTTTTACAGTAAGAAAAGTTTCTTATGGTATAGGTGTAGAAAAAACTTTTCCACTTCATTCTCCTATTATTGAAAAAATTGAAATTGTCTCAAGAGGCAAAGTGAGAAGAGCAAAACTTTATTATTTACGCGAACTCAGTGGTAAAGCAGCCAGACTTGAAGAAAAAAGGAAATAATGCCACCTAATTTAAATTTTGAATATCAACTATGGCAGAAAGGTTATCATTATATTGCTGGTATAGATGAAGCAGGGAGGGGTTGTTTGGCAGGTCCAGTAGTAGTAGCAGCTGTCATTTTTCCGGTTGGTATAAAGTTAAATGGAGTGGAAGATTCTAAAAAACTTTCACCTAAGATAAGGGAAAAATATTTTTTAAAAATTCAAAAAAAAGCATTAGCTATAAGTATTGCTCTTGGTATGCCAGAAGAAATAGAAAAATTTAATATCCTTGGTGCATCTTTAAGAACAATGAAAAGGGCAATATTAGGTTTAAAAATAAAACCAGATTATATCCTTATTGATGGGCCTTATAATCCTGATATTGATATACCATATATTTGCATAATTCATGGCGACAGTAAATGTTTTTCTATTGCTGCAGCTTCTATCATTGCAAAAGTCTATCGTGACCAAATTATGACTACTTATCATGATCTTTTTCCATGTTATAATTTTAAACAAAATAAAGGATATCCTACTTTAGAACATAAAGCAGCAATCATGAAATATGGGCCTTGTTATCTTCATCGATTAAATTTTAGGTTGCCACGCTATGATTGAAGATTACAGATTTGGAAAAATAGTTATCAATGGTAATACTTATACAAGTGATGTAATTGTTACTAAAACAAAGATATTTCCTTCTTGGTGGCGAAAAGAAGGACATAAAGTTTATTGGATAGATTTAGAAAAATTTATCACCCCTGATATAAAAATTGTTATTCTTGGCACAGGTGCATCTGGACTTATGCAACCTACAGCAGAATTAAAAGAAAAATTAGAAGAAAAAGGTATTAAACTTATTGCTTTACCTACGAAGGAAGCCATTAAAGTATTTAATGATTATTTAAAGAAAGAAGAAGAAATTCTTGGTGGTTTTCATCTTACTTGTTGACATTATGCCTATAATAGGTTTATTATTCTCGCAAATTTAGATAAGAAGGAGGTCATTATGAAGATTCTTATTGGTGGATTAGCAGCATTGGTGCTTGGGGTAGCAGGTATTATTGTTTTTTGGAAACAATTTCTTATATTCTTAGCAGGAGGCATTCCTCTTTTATTATTGCTCTTTGGAGCATTAGCTAGTTATCTTGGTATTGAAGAATTAAAAGATTCTCTTGCTTCTCAAAAAGAGACTTCTATGGAAATAGAGGATTACAAACAAGAAATTGAAAAACTCAAAGCTGAGATTGAAGAATTAAAAAAGAGCAAAGCTTCTGAATCAGAATAAAGATGGAAGAATGGGAATACATTTTTGAAGAAGATTATTTTATAGAAGGTATTAGAGATGCTTATTTAATTATTTTTTTTCCAGGCCCTAAAAATCAATTATTAGCTTGGGGTGAAACTTCACATGGTGGAGTAGATTTTCCTGATGCACCTCCTCAAGGTGTCTTAGATAAGCTTATTACTACCTTAGATGCCCTTTGGCGAGAATATAGCCGATTTGAGCGACCTGGCTGTGAAGTATTTTTAAGAAAACCATATAAAACCATTCATGTAGAAATAAAAGGTGGCAGCGAAGAAGATATGTTTTTATAGCTGCCACCTTTTAATGAAAAAATTTTTATTGCAATTGTCTATCTTTTCCTGGTTTTAAAGAGTATACCTAATAATTAAATATCTTGACATAAAAATTACTTGATGATATAAGTCGCCCATGTTTAAGGTATTGGTTGTAGAAGATAAAAAAGCAGTCAGTGAAATAATTGTTGAATTTTTGAAGATTTTAGGTTTTGAGGCTGATGTGACTCCTACAGCCTCTAAAGCTTTAGAATTTTTTAGCCATAATCATTACTATTTAGCTATTATTGATGGTGAATTACCTGATAAAGATGGGCCTTGGTTAGTAAGAGAAATAAGAAAAAAATCTCCATATTTACCAACAATAGGTATAAGTGGAAGTAACTATAAACAGGCATTTTTACAAGCTGGAGCAAATGCTTATTTAGCAAAACCATTCACATTTGAAGAATTAAGGAAAATTTTGATTTCAATTGTCAATTATGATGTAGAAATGAAAAGGGCTATTGCCTAATTATTTTTTCTTTAAATTAAGTATATCTGCAATAGCTTTTACAGTCTTTTCTAAAAATATTGCAAATTCTTCTGAACTAAGTGACTTTTCATCTGGAAAATAAAGGACATCATTTGGTTTTATAAGTCTAGGAGCATTTTTTAATTCTTTTTTAGGTATAACCTTATATTCAGGAGGAAATGTTTCTTCAAAATACATTTGTTGAAATCCAATAAATTTAAGCATATGTGCTGTGGCATCCAAAATGACCTCTTCTTCAGACTTTACCATTCCCTCTTTTAAAGCCCGCACTAAACCTGCTAAAGATTCACCACCTTGAGTGCAAGCGATATGACCATTGCGGTTGGCAATAAGCATAAAGTCCATAATTTCTTGCTCAGTAACCTCAACGAAAAATATATGCTGTTTACCTGCTAAAGAATTGTATTCTTCTACAAGTTTTATCACTCTGGGCATAGATACAGGATTACCAATCATAGCTGCTTGAGCACAACTAGGTTTCACCTTTACTGGTTGCCACTTTCTTTTTTTTGGGTCAGGCTCTAAATAATAAAGATAAACAGGATTGGCATGGGCAGATTGTACTCCAACAATTTTTGGTAATGTTTCAATAACACCTACTTTATAAAAATTTAAAAATCCATTCATAATAGCAGTGATATTACCAGCATTTCCTATTGGCACAATTACTACTTTATTTTTCAAATCATAATCAAACCACTGAGCAATTTCATAAGAATAAGAAACTTGACCAAGAATACGCCAAGGATTTTTGGAATTAAGAAGTACAACATTATAATTATCTGCAAGAGCTTCTACTACTTTCATGCAATCATCAAATACTCCTGGAATTTCAAAAACATGCGCACCATGCCCTAAAGGTTGAGCCATTTGTTGTGATGTTACTTTACCTTTAGGTAAAATAACAGCCGATTTGACTTTCCCACGCAAATAAGAGGAATAAAGGGCTGCTGAAGCTGAAGTATCACCAGTAGAAGCACAAATAGCTAAAACTTCTTCTAACCCTTTTTTCTTTATAATATAATTAACGTAACTTAAAGCACAAGCCATCCCACGATCCTTAAAAGAAGCACTAGGGTTTTGGCCATCATTTTTGAAATAAAATTTACAACCTACCAATTCTTGAAGATAAGGATTTGCTTCTACTATTGGAGTATGTCCTTCACCCAAAAAGATAATATCTTCTAAAGGAATTACTGGTGCAATAAATTCATGAAAAAGAAAAATACCTTTAAGAGCAGGTATATTGAGCATTTTGCGATAATCAAAAATTTTGCGCCAGTCCTTTCCAGAAATATTTTTTAAACGATCAAATTCATTATCAACAATCATAAAAATACCTTGACATTTTGGACATGTATAAAGAAACTCAGTTATAGAATATTCTGCCCCACATTGAAGACAACGATAAATCAAATCTCCTTGAGGTTTCGGAAGTAAATAAGATCTTATTTCTTTAGGAAAATTATTTAATAACATAAAAAGAATCTACCATAAAAAATTAAGAAAGGCAAATTCAAAATCGCTTTATTATAGCACATTATGTGGTTTCTTGTATGGCAAACAAGGATTTAGGAACATTTTTTCTTGACATTTTCTATATTTGTTAGTATAAGGCAAAATAGATCTACAAGGCAAGGTGAAAAACAAAAAAGTTGTAAGGATTTCTTAATCTACTTCTTTTCAGCTTGCCTTGTTAGAGATTAAAAAATTGGGCAATTGAAAAATATAGGAGGTAAGAAATGAAGTTTATTGTATTAATTTTTATTTTATTTACTTCAAATAATTTGATAGCTCAAGATATACCCAAAAGTGCATCAGTGACACAAGATGGGCAAAAGGATCCTTTGGTTCATATAGATCAGCGAATTTTAGCTATAGAAAAAGCTGCTCAGGCGAAGATTCAAGCAATATTAGAAAAAATGAATTCTCTTTCTGACCCTAGTAAGAAAGCTGAATTACAGGAAGAAATAGAGAAAATTAAATTAAATGCTGAGATTGATCGTCTTAAAATTGAGTTAGAAATAGCTCAGGAAAATGGTGATTATGATACTGCTCAAAGGATACAAAATGAATTATACCACTTGGAGAATTTAGACAGTATTGGATTTAGCTCAACAGAAGAAGAACAACGATTATTTTCTGATTAGGGAGGAAGAGATGAAGCGGATTAGTATAATACTTTTGGCTATAAGTTTGATATTAACTTTTGGAAACATTGTGTTTGCCGAAACTTATGAATATATAATTGAAGCTGGTGAATATGAAATTGTGGATTTAGATAATGGATATCAAGAGATAAAAATGAAAGATTTTGGGCAGTTATTAAAACCAGGAGAGCCTAAACTTCCTTCCAAAATTTTCTTTATTGCTATTCCGCCTGGTGTTAAAGTAAATAGTGTAAAAACTGAAAATATTGGAGTAAAGGAACTCCCTGGTGTGTATAAAATTACCCCAGCTCCTATGGTTAGTCCTTTAAGTGCTACAATTGAGCAACTTGAAAAAATTAAAGCTGATTATGAAAAAAAGATAGAAAAAGTTTATTCTTCAGATATTCTCTATCCTGCTCAAACAGGTTATTTTGTTTCACAAGGTGGATACAGAAAATATAATTTAGTGCAAGTAAGATACTCACCTTTTTCTTATCGTCCTAAAAGTGGCAAACTTTATTTTTGTCCTAAATTAAAAGTAATTATTAATTATTCATATTCTGAAGTTATTTCTTTTGAATCAAAAAAATTTTTATATGATTATGTTCCTGAAGCTGAAGAAAGAGCTGCTAAATTTATCATAAATTATGAAGAGGCACAAAAATGGTATCCTGCCCCTCTTGAAGATTCTATTGATACTCCTAGTGGGTTTGTCATTATCACTACTGAAGCTTTGGAGGACGCTATTTGGCCTATTAAAAACTGGGAAATTTGTAAAGGTAGGGCTGTTTATGTAGAGACAGTGGAAGATATTGATACAAATTATAGTGGTGCTGATTTAGCTGAAAAAATTAGAAATTTTTTAAGAGATCATCTAAGTTCATGGAATATCATTAAAGTATTGCTGGTGGGTGATATTTCTGATGTTCCTATGCGTTACACTTATCCTAAAGGTCCTGATGGTCCGGATGAAGACACTACTCCTTGGGAGTTAGAAGATCGGGTTCCTACAGATTATTACTATGCTGAATTAAGCTTGCCTGACAATCAATCTTGGAATTCTAATGGTGACAATATGTATGGGCAAGAGGGAGTAGATAATGTTCAATTTCCAAATGAGGTAGATGTAGGACGTATTCCTTGGAGTGATCCTGACATAGTAGAAGATATCTGTATGAAGATGGTAGAATTTGAATATTCTACAGATATGGATTACAAACTAAATTATTTACTCACTGGAGCCTTTTTCTGGGAAGATACAGATAATGCTGTTCTTAAAACTTATATTATTAATCATGAACTTGACCCAGGTAATCCTCCAGTTCGCATTTATGAGCAAGGCCCTTGTTGGGATTCTGATTATTATAGTGAATATGCCTTAAGCCGTACTATTACAAGAGAGGTATGGGGAGATGGTCATTTTGGCTTTGTAAACTTGGCTGGCCATGGGAGTCACACTGGGGTTTATTATAAAGAGCGTCACCCCACATGTACCCGAGAACTTTATTTTCATGCTAATGATCGGACTTATCTAAATGACAACTATCCTTCTATTGTCTTTTCTTGCGCCTGCTCCACTGCCTGGCCAGAAGACAACAATTTGGGAAAAATGCTCTTAGAGCAGGGGGCTGTCTCCTTTGTGGGTTCTACTAGAGTTGCCTTTGGTGTTCATGAATGGGATGATCCTAGTGATGGTGGATGCCAGACCCTTGATTACCTCTTTGCCCACTATGCTGTTAGTTATACTTTTAGCCGTTCTAGTGTAGGTTGGTCTCTTCAGCGTGCTTTACAGGATATGTATAATGATTACAACTGGGACGATTCTTGGTGGCAGATGTTTGAATGGAATCTTTACAGTAACCCAGACCTCTGGCTCAGGGATAGGCCAAGCGCTCTTCCCAACCTTACTTATATAACTCCCTCTGGCTGGGACTATCCCATTGTGCCAAGAAGTACAAGTGGTTGCACGGACACATGGTGCCCTGTTACAGATACATTGCCAGGAAATACAAATGATACATATTTTAATTGGGCATGGATAAATAATGGTAATCATGATGCTCCAAATCATAGAACCGTAGTCTATATAGATGATCGTTGGATTTTTTATAGTGAGCCATCTTTAAGCGCAGGTTCAATTAAGAGATATGAAAATCTTCAGACAAGTGTTAATATTTCTGGGGGAAGACATACTTTATATTATAATATTGATTCAAATGAAGAGGTCTGGGAAACAAATGAAAGTGACAATTGCTGGGGACATCAATTTGTCTGGAGCCCCTATCCCCTCTCTGACGATAGCCCTATAACACGCAGTGCTCCACCTATTAAGGATGCCTGGGGATGTGCCCCTGCGCCTCGTTGGTACAATAACGATGGATTTTCTTTCATTGTTCAGCAAGAACATCCTAATAAGTGGTGGTCTGCGGTAGGTATTTTACCAGCTAGTTCTACTGTTGATTATGATTTAAGACTTTGGGATAGAGGCGATTATACGGGAAGTGAACATGGATTTGGAGGTGGTTATTTGGAATGGTCTAGTTACGGTGGTGATGCTTCTGATTTTGTTATCGTCAATGATAATATGGCTCCGGCAGGCACATATTATGCAGGAGTTATCAATTATAATGAAGGTACTGCTGATTTTCGTATAGAAGAAGATACAAGTGTTAAGATATATGAAGGCACAAATGGTCCTTATTCTAAGGCTTCTCATAATGTTTTAGATATTTATGAGTGCTATCTTTCTGAAGGTGAATATGGTTTTAAATTAGTGCAAATATCAGGTAATTGCGATTTAGGCATGAGCCTTTATGATGATGAAACAGTACATTGTAAAAAAAGTGAATATATGCCTGGCGGTTACGCCAATAATACTGGAGATGGAGGAGATGAATTTTTTAAAGTTGATATTCCAGATGCAGGTTTTCATGCACTTGTTGTTTGGAAAGTAGACTCAAGTGATTATAACAAATCTTGCACTTATAAAATTAAAATGGGAAAATGTGCTGATCCGACTACTCCCTCTAATCCTGATCCAGTTGATGGAGCAACAGATGTATCTATTTATACAAATTTAGATTGGGCAGACTGTGCAAACACGGATCACTATGAAGTATGGCTGAAAAAGGAAGGAGAAAGTTGGCAAAAATTGGGAGAGACAGAGGAAAGTGAGTGGGATATTTCTGATTCTTTAGAATATGAAACAACTTATACATGGGCGATTAAAGCAGTAAATATCTGCGACAATTATACTTGGGGTCCTTATTGGACATTTACTACTAGTGCTGAGCCAAAACCCGAACTTTTTGTTACTAGTATTCACACTAATCCAGTTTATCCAGAGCCTGGACAAACTGTGAATATTCAAGTAACTATAAAAAATCAGGGAGACTTAGATGCAGGGGCTTTTTACACCAGTTTCTATAAACATCGCACTACTCCTCCTAGTGTAGGTGATTCTGGAGATTGTAATTGGTATTTAAGCAGTTTAGCCTCTGGTGATTCTCGCACTTTTAGCTGTAATGTAATTTATGACAAGATTGGTTGTTATCAAATGTATGCACAGGTGGATACCTTTAACAATATAGATGAAGGTGAAGAGAAAAATAATGTATTTGGTCCTAAAAATATAATAGTAGGTCGTTGTTATGCTGATTTTGACCACGATGGCGGTGTAGATAGGGATGATTTAGCTGTCTTTGCTGCAGCTTTTGGTTCTACCTCTTCAAATCCAAATTATAATAAGATTTGTGACTTTGATTATGACTATGATGTAGATGGTTTTGATCTGGCTATATTTGCTAGTGAATATGGTAGGATGGATTGTCCGTTATGTCCATAGGATTAATTGGTATAGTTTTTCTTGACGATGGATTGACATAAAATGAAGGATGTGTAAAATAGAAAATGGGAGAGTTTATAATATTTTAAAAAAGGAGGTTTTACGTGAAAAAGATTATTGTATTTCTCTGTATGTTAGGGTTTTTGGCAGTTATAACTCCAGAAGCTAAAGCTTGTTACGCTCCACCTGATATTCAAAATTTAGTTTTTGACGGAGATTTTCTGTTTAATCTTGATGGTACTTATTCAGTTGGAGGAATAGAGTTTCCTTTGCATGTTATGGCTGATTTAGAGGTATTTAATGGCACAGAAGAACTGGGAGAATTGTTTTTATATGGACAAAAGAATTGTCCTAATGCGGAATGGGATGGCACATACTTTGGACATTGGTCATTTATCCCTTCAGGTTGTAAATGTGATTGTGGTTATGAGATAGGGTTATTTTCGGATTTGGGGAGAGAAGATTCAACTGTTAAATTTACTCTTATAGGTTTTAATGAAGCGATAGGGATACCTGAGGAAATACCAGAGATAATAGGCACACTAGAAGATGAACACTTTGTGGGACATCCTGTTCCAATTCCTACTACTCTTCTTTTGTTAGGTAGTGGTTTATTAGGTATTGCAGGGTTGAGGAAGATTGGAGGGGGTGATTATGCTTAAAAAAATCAATTTATGGTTAGTGATTCTATTGTTAATATTGTTCATACCAGCTGTCTGGTCCCAAGAAGTGAGTCTTAATCCTTCATATGCCCAAAGGAATTGTGGTGGGAAAGTAAGGATGCATATTGAGATGAGCGGAGCAACGAATCTTTTGAGTATGGGTATTAAAGTTACGTTTGATCCTAACTTATTGCAGGTAGAGAGTGCAGAAAAGAATACCGAGGTGTGGAAGTTTGAACCACTTGAGCCTAATTCAGAGGCATACTTACCTGAAGTAGAAATTGATAATGTTAATGGGGTTGTGAAGATGATAGGAGGAAGATTGAAACCTGGTGTTTCTGGAGATGTGCTTTTGGGTTGGATTGTGTTTAATTGTAGCGAGACCAATACAGGTGCTGCGGAAGTAAATGTAGAGTTAGCGAATGCATCACCTTATGACAACTTTGTGAGAGAAGATGGCACAGTAGATGATGGAAGCATTGTTTTTAGTGGAGCTACTATCTGCATTGTGGATCCAGAAATTCCTGCATGTGAGGGAGATTTTAACGGTGATGGTGCTGTAACTATGCCAGATTCATTGGTTTTCCGAAGTGCCTTTCCTTCTGTTTTTGGAGATCCGAATTATAATCCTGCTTGTGATTTTAACGCCGATGGCGCTGTAACTATGCCGGATTCATTGGTTTTCCGAAATGATTTTCCACGAACCGACTGTCCTAGCTGCCCGTAGTGCAACAACATAGATAAAATAAATAAAAAGGAGGAAACTAGGGATGAGAAGAAAAATATGTTTTTTGTTCTTAGTAGTAGGGTTAAGTTTAATAGGATTACAAACTAGGGCTGCTACTATGTTCCTTGAACCTCATGGTAGTTTGCCAACCCCTTGTGATTTTGAACTTTTTGTTGGTCCCACAGAGCCATTTTCACTAGATGTATATATCTCTGTGCCAGAAGCAGAGTTCCACGATGGTTTCTATGGAGCGGGATTTTATATAGATTTTGACGGAACAGTAATTAGTGCGGATACAGCTAGTGTAGAAGATCCACCTTTTGACAGTAGCTGGTCGGTTATAGAAATAGGTACTGATTATGTTATGTATCAGGCGATGATGAGAATGGAGGAAAAGGATCATTATGGAACCATTTTGATAGGAACTATTCAGTTCTCACCGATAGCAATGGGGACGTCAATGATAACAATTCGTGACTATTCTAATTTCCCTGATTTTACATGTTTTGATGGATATAACTTTGATAGTGAAGTTACTTTTTGCGGCGGTACTGTTAATGTAGTCCCCATTCCCACCACCCTGCTTCTCCTTGGCAGTGGAATTATAGGAGTTATAGGACTGAGGCGGAAGATCCAAGGCTAGTGAAACAGGGAGGCCAAACGGCCTCCCTGTTTTGGTTTTTTAGGGTGGCGTTTAGCTCCTATAGGGAAAGGGAAAATATCTACTAGACTCGATACTAATCAAGTATGAACAACAGTTTTTGGAAGCAAAAGGCAGTAATTTTATCCCTATTAACGTTCCTTCTTACAGCTTGTTTTGCCCATTTAAAAGCACCTGAGATAAACCCTGAAATGGCAGGTTTTCAGGGGATGGAATGGGACACATCATTAGAAAAATTGAATTTAAAGATAAAGGGAGAAGATAAAAGGAGAGGTCTTAAGTGGTTTTTTCCTAAGGATAAAATTTTTTTAGCAAATGTACCCTTAAATGAGGCAATTTATGTATTTGAAAAAGATAAATTTATTGCTGTTACAGGTGTTATTAAAGGAAAAGAAGATTGTCAGAAAATAAAAGACTTTCTTGTTAAAAGGCTGGGAAAACCAAATCAAGTAAAAGGCGATACCTGCACCTGGACACTTGCTTACACTTTGGTGCTTTTTTCTTATAATCCTAACAAGCAATTTGCAATATTAATATTTAGGAAGAAAGAGGAAATAAAGAGGTAAAAAGATGAAGAGATTGGTTATTTGTTTTTTAAGTTTGACTCTTTTGTTGGTTTTTATGGTCAATTGTTTGGCAAACGTTGTGCCCTTACAAGAGAAAAAGTGGCTGCAAAAACCTGATATGATAGCTGGAAAAAATATTGAATCTATGAATTCAGAGCCTATTGTAGCAGATGACTGGCTTTGTCTTGATGGAAGACCAGTAATAGGTGTTCATTTTTGGGGCTCTTTTATAGGTTGGGAAGAAGAATATCCTCAACAGCCGCCTATTAGACCACCAGAGATAAAAGCCTTTGTCATAAGAATCTATGAAGATGCACCTATTGGTGGCAACGATGAATTTAGTCATCCAGGAAGATTGCTTTATGAGGTAAGGGTTAAAGATTTTACTCAGGAATATTATGGAACTATACCACGTCCAGATGAAACCTATGAACACAAGTTTTTTTACACACTAAATTTACCCCAACCTTTCTGGCAAAGGCAGGGTAATGTCTATTGGCTTTCTATCTCTGCTATTATGGATGATGTGCCATATCCATGGGGCTGGGAGACATCTTGTGAGCACTGGCGTGATTTTGCTGTGCAGGGCTATACTGATTTAAGCAATGCATGGGTTTGGGAAAAGTTAGAAAAGATGGATATGGCATTTGCCCTTACTACCTGCTATTCTGATGCAAAGTGGTGGCAACCGCCTGATGTTGAGGCAGGTGTAAATATCAAATCTACTGAGCCTGAACCCATTGTTGCAGATGACTGGAAATGTGAAGAAGGAAAGCCTGTTTCTGAGATACATTTCTGGGGCTCTTATATAGACTGGGAAGAAGAGAACCCAAAACCTAAGAAATGTCCGCCTGGTGTAGATGGATTTAAAATCAGGATATTTGAAAATATACCGGCAGGGCAAAATGGCTTTAGCCATCCAGGAAGATTACTTTATGAAGCGTATATAGATAACTTTGTAGAAGAATATTTTTGTAGCATCCCTCGACATACTATCCCTGAAACCTATGAGCACAAGTTTCATTACATTATTTATTTAAAAAAGCCATTTAAGCAAATAGAAGGTGAAATTTACTGGCTTTCTATCTCTGCTGTAAAGCTGGTTTCACCAAATATCTATCCATGGGGATGGGAGACATGTAATCCTAATTATCACTGGGAAGATTATGCAGTGCAAGGTTATCAAATAGGCCCTGATGATGTCTGGCGTTGGGAAGAACTAGAAGGAAAAGATATGGCATTTATCCTTACCACCCCTTATGAAGACCCTTGTGAAGGAGATTTAGATTTGGATGGTGATGTGGATATAGATGACTTAAAAAAATTTGCCCGTGCCTATGGCTCAATAAAAGGAGAAGACCCAAATTATGACCCAGCATGTGACTTCTATCCTGATTTAGATGTAGATGGTAGTGACCTAGCTATATTTGCTGCAGATTATGGCAGAGAAAATTGCCCATGTCCTTCGATTTTGCCACAATGAGGGTGAATGATAATTGTTAAAGGTAAAAAAGTCAGATAAGAGGTGGTAAGATGAAGGCAAAATTGTTGTTTTTGGTCTTTTTAGTAGCCTTTTTGACAAATAATGTAGTATTTGGAGAAACCTTTTATGTAACAACATCAGAAGAGTTTCAATATGCACTTACAATTGCAGAATCTAATGGGGAGGATGATATAATAAATGTGGCCGAAGGGACATATAATATTACCTCTACCCTTCACTATTCAACTTATGATGGAGACAGCGGTCACAAACTTACCATCCAAGGTGCTGGTGCAGATAAGACAATCCTTGATGGTGGAGGAAGCATTCAGATTTTATACATAAATACTGATGCAGATTGGAATGGTGGTGATGCAGGTGGTGATGTAACCATAAAGGGTATGAGTTTTAAGGATGGAAATGGTGGTGTTTATGTTTATGGGACATCTATAAATATAACAATAAAAGAGTGCGCATTTTTAGGAAATTCTGGTTATGGTGGTGTAGATGCAAGATCAGACGCAGGCACAGTAACTATTACAAACAATACATTTTCAGGAAATTCAGCTGGTGTTGGTGGTGGTGTAGATGCAACGTCATGGTCAGGCACAATAACTATTACAAATAATACATTTTCAGGAAATTCAGCTGAGAATGATGGTGGTGGTGTATATGCAGATTCATACTCAGGCACAATAACTATTACAAACAATACATTTTCAGGAAATTCAGCTGCTGATGGTGGTGGTGTAAGTGTATTGTCTATAAACGTAAGCACAATAACTATTACAAATAATACATTTTCAGAAAATTTAGCTTATTGGGATGGTGGTGGCGTATATGTATATTCAGACGCAGGCACAATAACTATTACAAACAATACATTTTCAGAAAATTCAGCTAATTATGGTGGTGGTGGTGTATATGCATGTTCAGGCTCAGGCACAATAACTATTACAAATAATACATTTTCAGGAAATTCAGCTGCTGATGGTGGTGGTGTATATACATCAAGCTTAGGCACAGTAACTATTACAAACAATACATTTTCAGAAAATTCAGCTAATTATGGTGGTGGTGGTGTATATGCATGGTTAACGTATGAATCGGCAATCCTAAATGTTTATAATAATATCTTATTTGATAACATAGCCAATGCAGGTGGATATGACGGTGATGACTTATATGTTAATTCTGATGGTGATGGAAATTATATTGGCTGTACTATTAATCTATACAACAATAACTTTTCAGGGAATGCAGACTTTGATATAGGGCTTTCTGAGGACTTATACATTACTTTAACTGATAATTATCACCATGCAAATAACATCCAGGAAGATCCTTTATTTGTTGATGCTGAAAATGGAGATTTTCACTTACAATCAACTTCTCCCTGTATAGATACAGGCACAAATGATGCACCTCACTTACCAGAGAGAGACAAAGATGGAAAGCCAAGGATTATAGATGGAAATGGTGATAATATAGCTATTGTAGATATGGGTGCTTATGAGTCTGGTAATATAATATGTAAGGGCGATTTTGATCAGGATGGTGATGTAGATGGTTTAGATTTGGCAATATTTGCCGAAGACTTTAGCAGAAAAGATTGTGACACTGGACCAATTTGTGAAGGTGACTTTGATGGTGATGATGATGTGGATGAGTTAGACTTGGCAGTATTTGCAGAAGATTTTGGCAAAACTGATTGTCCGGTGTACGAATAAAAACTTATAACTGATCGTTTATAGAGTTTGTTGGATTCAATGTGAGATATTTTGCATAATTATATTTGGTGAAGACTGTTTTTAGTTGATTTTTTTCTTTTTTAAGTATATTTTAGAAGAGATGGGAAAAATTATCTATTGATGAGACAAATAAAAGGATTGATGAAAAAAATTTTTTTAATAATTATTTTATTTTTTATTTTTTTTGTTCTTTTATCAGCTATTATTCTGCCTCATATAGAATTTAAAAGTTTAAGAGAAAAAGCCCAAAGGGAGTTATCATCTAAATTAGGGGGAAAATTAACTATAAAAAAAGCATTTATTTATCCTTTGCCATTTCCTCATTTTCTTTTTAAAAGAGTAAAATTTGATATTCCAGAAAAAGCAGTTGGAGATATAGCTATACTTAAAGTTTATCCTCAAATTTTTCCTCTTTTTAAAAAGAAATTTGTTTTAAAGAAACTGATATTAAAGGAGAGTGAAGTAAATTTATTTTATCAAAGTAAAAAACTAAAAATAAATAAATTAAATGGCAAAATTTTTTTAAAAGGTAAAAATAAAATAGCTATTTTACTTCATTTTTCTTCGCCATTTGCTAAACATGTAGAAATAAATGGGGAAGTAGATAGATGGGAAAAAATCTTTTTGAAATTAAAAGGTAATAATCTTGAAATTATGGGGATAAAAGGGGGTGAATGGAAGGGAAATTTAAAAAGAATAGGTGAAAAATGGGAAATAAATATTGATTCTTTATCTCTTTTTTATCCTTCTATGGAATTTTCTCTTTGGTTAAAAAAAGATAAAGAAGGAATAAGATTTCTCTTTAAGGGCTTTAATATAAATATAAATGAAGTTAAACAATGGGCTTTTAAATTTGCCAAAAATAAAAAAGACATACAAAATGTTTTTCAAATTCTTCGCGCTGGAAATGCACCTTATCTTATTGTTAAATCTTATGGTAAAGACTTTAAAGAAGCATTTTCTATTCATCATCTTCAATTTAAAGGTAATTTAAAAAAAGGAAATCTTTTTATTCCTGCTGTTTCTTTATTTTTAAAGGATGTTTCTGGTGAAGTAGAAATAAAAAACGCAATCCTTAATGGTTGGAATGTAGAGGCGATATTAGGAGAAACTATTGCTAAAAATGGAAAGATTATTATTGGATTAACTAAAGAAAATACTATATTTCATCTTGATACAGAAATCTTGGCAAAAGCAAAAGATTTAGCAGTCTATTTGCCTAAATTTATTAAAGATAAAAAAACACTTGAAATAATAAAAAGCTTTTACGATTTTGAAGGAATAGTAAAAGGACATCTTATTTTAAAAGATGATCTTCATAAACTTAAACCTTCAATAGAAATTCAGGATATACAGCTTTCATTTAAACATAAAAAGCTACCATGGCCAGTAAAGCTAGAGAAAGGAAAAATTCAAATTCAATTACCTTTAATTAGTTGGCATGAAATAAAAGGAAGTTTTGGAGAAAATTATATTTCTAAAACAAATGGAAAATTGCTTCTTTCAGAAAAACCTTATTTAAAAATTACAGAAATGATAGGGAAATTACATCTTTCTGAGATAAAAAAGGTAAAAAATTTTTTTAATATTGACATAAAAGGTGAATTGAAAACTAATTCCTTTTATTTAGAAGCCTTTTTTAATCCATTTGAAATTAAAAAAATCCTTTTTAAAGGAAGGGCTCATAATCTAATTTTACATTCATTTTTTCCTGAACCACTTATAATTAAAGATGGTGAGATAAATTTTTCTGAAAATATTTTAGATTTTAAAGATTGTCATGTTTATTTAAAAGATAGCAGTGGTATTTTAACAGGAAAAATAAAGATTAATAAAAAAATTGAAAAAATTTTTCTTTCAGGTAATGCTCATCTTACTTCATTTTTTACAACATGGTTTTATAATTTGATAAAAATACATCCTTATTTTAGGTTTAAACCACCTTATAAAATTATTGGATTTGAGACTGAAATAGAAAAAGATAAAAAATATTTTAAAGGAAAAATTATCTTTCCATCTAAAGAAATTGAGATAGATTTTATATCAACAAAGGATATAATAGCCTTAAATAAATTTAGCATGAAAGGGGATGAAAGAGCAGATTGTTCTTTTATTTATAAAGATAAAGCTCTTAAATTTTCATTTTCTGGAGATATTAAAAAAGAAACTATTGATGAGTTAATAGAAAAAAAAGACTTTTTAAAAAGAATAAAAGGAGAAATAAAAGGTATTTTAAATTTTAAACATTCAGATTTTACAACAACAGGTTGGATTGAGGTTGAAAAATTCTTTTTCCCAATTAAAGGAAAAACTTTTAAAATTTCTAAACTGAATTTAAAAGGTAAAGAGAAAACTTTGGCTGTTTTTGCCGATGTAGTTTCTTGGGATAAATATAGATGGCAAAACATTATTGGAGAAATGAAAGTTGTTAAAGGAAAACCAATATTAACAATAACTCAAGGTCAATTATGTGGAATAAATACTACTGGCAATATTTCTTTTGAAAAAGGGAAGTTTTCCATTTTTTCCCATCTTAAAGCCCAAAATGCAGATCTTCACCAAGCTATTCTTTGCTTGGCTAAAAAGGATATTATTGAAGGATGTTTTTCTTTAGAAGCCCATTTAAAAATGAAAGAGCCTTTTAAAAAGAATCTTAATGGAGAATTATATTTTTTATCTAAAAGTGGTAAAATATATAAATGGCCATTTTTTATTAAAATTTTTTCTTTTTTAGATTTTATGGAAATTTTTAAAGGTAAATTTTCTGATTTATGGAAAAAAGGTTTTTCTTATCATCGTTTTGAATGTAAAGGGAAATTTGAAGATGGCCGTTTTTGGTTAGAAAAAGGTTTTTTGGAAGGGCCTGGTCTTAAGGCTTTTGCCAAAGGTTGGATAGATCCATTTAAAGAAAAAGTAGATATTGTTGTTTTTATTTCTCCCTTAAGAACAGCAGATGCAATTATAAGTAATATCCCTATTCTTGGAGAAATACTTACTGGGAAAAGCAAAACACTTATATCTATTCCTATTGGAGTTAAAGGTTCTTTTAAAGAACCAAAGATAAAGATTCTTCCAATTTCTACAGTAAAAGAAAAGATTTTTGTATTAGAAGAAACTATGAAATCACCTTGACAAAATCAAAAGGATACATTTTAATTTAAATTTTTGGAAAAGGAGGAAAAATTTATGTATGCAGTGTTGGAAACAGGTGGCAAGCAATATCGGGTAGCACCTGGAGAAATTATTAGGATAGAAAAAATTCCAGGGGAAAAAGGTGAAGAGGTATTATTTGAAAAAGTACTTCTTGTTTCTGATGAAAAGGAAATTAAAATAGGACATCCTTATATTAATGGAGCAGTAGTAAAAGGTGTTATTGTACAGCAGGGAAGGGGGAAAAAGATTATTGTTTTTAGATTTAAACGAAGGAAAAGATATCATAAAAAACGTGGACACCGTCAATATTTTACTGCTGTAAGAATTGAAGAAATTAAGGTTTAAAGGAGGTAAATTATGGCTCATAAAAAAGCAGGTGGTAGTTCTCGTAATGGTCGAGATAGTGTTGGTAAAAGGTTAGGTATCAAACGTTTTGCAGGACAATTTGTTCGTGCTGGAAATATTCTTGTTAGACAAAGGGGAACAAAGGTTCACCCTGGTTTAAATGTAGGAATGGGTAAGGATTATACTTTATATGCTAAAATAGATGGAATTGTTGCCTTTGAACGTTTAGGAAAAAATAAGAAAAGAGTTAGTGTATATCCTATAAATGCTTAAATGCGTTTTGTTGATGAAGCTAAGATATATGTTAAAGCCGGAGATGGCGGAAGGGGATGTGTTAGTTTTCGTCGCGAAAAATATGTCCCCCGTGGTGGCCCAGATGGTGGTGATGGTGGACGTGGGGGACATGTTATCTTAAGAGCCAATCCTCATATTCACACTCTATTAGATTTCCAATATCGTCAACATTTTAAAGCTAAGAATGGACAACATGGAAGGGGTAAAAGGCAAAAAGGTAAAGATGGTGAAGATCTTATTATTGAAGTACCAGTTGGTACAGTTGTATGGGATGCTGAAACTGGGAAAATGTTAGCTGATTTAGTAGAAGCAGGGCAAAAAGTTATTGTAGCTAAGGGTGGAAAAGGAGGATTAGGAAATTGGCATTTTGCTACTCCTACACGCCAAGCACCTAGGTTTGCTCAACCAGGAGAAAAGGGAGAAGAAAGATGGCTTTTATTAGAATTAAAGTTAGTGGCTGATGTTGGACTTGTTGGTGAACCCAATGTAGGTAAGTCATCTTTAGTAGCAGCCCTTTCAGCAGCACGTCCTAAGATTGCTGATTATCCATTTACTACTCTTGCTCCACAATTGGGAGTAGTAACAGTTGCTGATTATCCCCCATTTGTTATTGCAGAAGTTCCAGGTCTCCTTGAAGGTGCACATGTAGGTATAGGACTTGGTATTCGCTTTTTACGCCATATTGAAAGAAATGTTATGATTGCTTATGTTCTTGATGCTTCAAGGGTTGAGATAGAAAATCCTCTTGCTTCTTTAAAAAAAATAAAAAATGAAATTAGTGCTTATAATATTTCGCTTTTAGAAAAGGAACAAGTAGTTATTGTTAATAAAATAGATTTACCAGAGGCTAAAAAGATATTGCCTTTTTTAAAAGAGGCGTTAAAAAAAGAAAAATTAACATATTGGTGTGTTTCTGCTCTTTTTAAAAAAGGTATAGAAGAATTAAAAGAGGGATTAGCTAAAAAGGTTTATGCTATCAAAGGAAGAGATAATCAATTTAAGGAAATCTTTATGTAAACGGGTTCGCCGCTTAGTAATAAAAGTAGGAAGTAGTGTTATTACTACTCAAAGTGGTCTTAATGTTAAAGTAATAGAACAATTAGTTACTCAAATTGCTAAATTGCATAATCAAGGTAAAGAGGTGATTCTTGTCTCTTCTGGCGCTATTGCTGCTGGAATGCGAAAGATGGGTTTAAAGCAAAGACCTGTTTCACTTCCCCAACAGCAGGCTTTGGCTGCAATTGGACAAAGTGATTTAATTCGCATTTATGAAGAAGCCTTTGCTGTATATGATTTAAAAGTAGCACAAGTACTTCTCACT
This sequence comes from Candidatus Desulfofervidus auxilii, assembly GCA_030262725.1. Taxonomy (NCBI): domain Bacteria; kingdom Pseudomonadati; phylum Thermodesulfobacteriota; class Candidatus Desulfofervidia; order Candidatus Desulfofervidales; family Candidatus Desulfofervidaceae; genus Candidatus Desulfofervidus; species Candidatus Desulfofervidus auxilii. The sequence continues at coordinate 27,659 of JAJSZS010000002.1, forward strand.
CGTGATGGGCTTGTGGATCGTCATCGTTATCTTAATGCAAGACATACATTTTTTGCCCTTTTACATTGGGGTATTGTGCCTATTGTAAATGAAAATGATACAGTAGCAGTAGAAGAGATAAAGTTTGGTGATAATGATTTTTTAGCTGGCTTTATAACAGCTATGTTAGAAGCAGATTTGCTTATTCTTCTCACTGATATGAATGGTCTTTATAATCATGATCCCCGTTTTTATCCAGAAGCAAAAAGATTGCCAATAATAGAAAAAATAGATAAAAAAATTGAGGCCTTAGGAAAAACTACTCCTAGTTTTTTGGGACGTGGAGGTATTGCTAGTAAAATTAAAGTAGCTAAAGATATAACAGCTGTAGGAATTCCTGTATTTATTGCAAAAGGTGATAAACCAGGAATAATTAATGCTATTCTTGAAGGTGAAGATGTTGGTACTCTTTTTTTGCCTCAAAAAACACAACGTTTACGTAAACATTGGTTAGCATCTCTTCCAGCTAAAGGAGAATTAGTTATAGATGAAGGGGCTATAAAGGCTATTAAACAAAATGGAAAAAGTCTTTTGCCTTCTGGAATAAAGAAAGTTAAAGGACAATTTTTTGCTGGAGATCCTGTCTATTGTGTAGGAGAAAAAGGAGAAAGGATTGCTATTGGTCTTGTAAATTACAATAGTACTGAAGTAGAAAAGATAAAAGGTCTTAATACTAAAGATATTATCAAAGTTTTAGGTTATAAAGGATATGACGAAGTGATTCATCGTGATAATTTATGTGTATTAGAAGATTAAAGCCGGTGATCATTGACCACCGGCTTAGAGGAGGGAGAAAATGAGAATTTATAAATCTAATTTAGCAAAAAGCTTGCCAACTCTTAAGTATCCAAAAATTTAATTCTTTTAAAGAAGAAAAAAATAGTTTTGTTCAAAAAATTTTACTTTAGAAGTTCAAATTTTTGAACTCTTTAAAATATATGGTTATTTTAGGTATAAAATTTTGGTCTATGAAAGAAGATTATATTTTTTGATTTTGTACTGAAGCAAACTTTTAGTAATACCGAGTAAACGAGCAGCCTTTGCTTGAATAAAATTGCTTTCAGCTAATGCTTGACGAATAAGCCTGATTTCTATTTCTTCTAAAAGTTGAGGTAATGTAAGATTTTTTGGTAAATTTTCCAAAAGAGAGGAAGGGGTTCTTTTTTCTTCTCTTAATTCTTCTGGTAAATGTTCTGGTTTTATCTCTTTTCCTGAACAAAGTACTACTGCTCTTTCTATAGCATTTTCCAATTCTCTTACATTTCCTGGCCAACTGTAATTATATATAAGGCTTAATGCTTCAGGAGATATTTTCAATTCACTTTTCCCCATTTCTTTTGTGTATTTTTTAAGAAAATGAGCAACAAGAAGAGGTATATCTTCAGGGCGTTTGCGTAATGGCGGTAAGTGGATATGAACTACATTCAAACGATAATACAAATCTTCTCGAAAATTTCCACTATCTACTTCCTCTCTTAAATCTTTATTTGAAGCTGCGATAATACGTACATCTACTTTTAATGTTCTTGTACCACCTACTCTTTCAAATTCTTTTTCTTGTAATACTCTTAATAACTTCACTTGAAGGGCTGGTGACATCTCACTTACTTCATCTAAAAATAATGTGCCTTTATCTGCCAATTCAAACCTTCCTTTACGCATCGCAGTAGCACCAGTAAATGCCCCTTTTTCATGTCCAAATAATTCGCTTTCTAATAAAGTTTCAGGTAAAGCAGCACAATTTACAGATATAAATGGTGCGTTTTTTCTAGGACTATTATAATGAATAGCCCTTGCTACTAATTCTTTTCCTGTACCACTTTCACCAGTGATAAGTACTGTTGTTTTTGTTGCTGCTACTTTTTTTATTATGTCAAATACAGCTTGCATTGTCTTACTTTTTCCAATAATGTTGTCAAAATGATATTGGTGATATAATGCTTGATTTAGCCGTCTATTTTCTTTTAATAATTGATAGACATTAATAGCCTTTCTTATAGTAATTTTTAATTCTTCATTAGAAAATGGTTTAAGGATGTAATCAAATGCTCCTTTTTTCATAGCTTCAACAGCTGTTTCAACTGTACCATATGCTGTCATCATGATAACAGGTAAATCTTCATTTATTTCTTTAATTTTTTCAAGCAAAGTAATACCATCCATCTGAGGCATCTTCATATCAGTAACAACTACATCTAAGTCTGTATGTTGCATAATTTCTAATGCAGAAAAAGCATCTTGAGCTGTTAGGACTTCATAGCCTTCTTCTTCAAGAACAGCTTTTAAAACTACCAAATAATTTTTTTCGTCATCAACAATAAGTATAGTTTCCATAATCAATAAGGTAACCAAATAATTACTTTTGTACCTTTGTTTATCTCACTTTCAATTTTAATCCTTCCATGATGATTTTCAATAATCTTTTTCACAATAGCAAGTCCAAGACCTGTCCCTTTCTCTTTTGTGCTAAAAAATGGAGTAAAAATTTTTTCTAATACATCTTCTGGTATTCCTATTCCAGTATCACTAAATGTAATAATTACTTTTTTTTCTTTTGGATTAGTATTTACTTCTACTTTTAATCTCCCACCTTTAGGCATGGCTTGTATAGCATTTAAGACAATATTTGAAAAAGCGCGATATAAAAGCTCAGCATCGGCATTTATAATTGGTTTATCTTTATAATCTTTTACAATTTCAATTTGCTGTGATTTGAACTCTGGCCCTAAGAAAGTAAGTACTTTATCTAAAATGGCTGTTATTTCACATGAAGAAAGTTTAGGCAAACGTGGTCGAGCGAATTCTAAAAATTCGCTTAAAACTTGATTAGCTCTTTTGGCTTCTTCTAATATAATTTGAGAAAGTTGGGCATTTGTAGGATTTTCTTTCTCACGATTTTTTAAAAGCTCTGCTGTGCTAGACACTACTCCTAAAGGATTTCTTAATTCATGTGAAATGGCTGCTACCATTTGGCCAATATTGGCAAGATGTTCGGCTTGTCTTAATTGTTCTTCTAATTTTCTTTTTTCTTCAGTTCTTTCTTCAATGATCCTTTCTGCTCTGCGTACAATTAAGGTAAGACCAATAAATAAAAATCCCATAATAAGGACAGAGCTGAGCACTACAGTTCTTTGAAAATCTGTAATACTTTGATAATCCTTTTTTAAGTCTTGAATAATTTCAAAAATTCCCAATACCATACTTGGATCTTTTACCAATCCTCTTTCAGCCATAAAAGGAGCATAAGTTTTTAATACATTTCCTTCCAATCGATAAGAAAGTTTGCCTTTTTTTGCCTGTTCAAATTCTGGAGGCACAGGCATCTTTTTCCCAATCAATTTTTTGTCAGTGCTATAAGCAATTTTTCCTTTAATATCATAAATATTTACTTGCTTAATATTGAAACCATGAATAGTATTTCTTACTACTCGATCCATACGTTCAAATTGCGCTCTTTCACGCAGTTTAATTCTGCCAAAGATGGCTACTGTAGGTAAAGTAAAATGGAGAAATACCTGATGATTTAGATTTTCAGCTACTAAAAAAGCATAATCTTCACTTTTTTTAAGAATAAGTTTTCTTGCCCCTTTAGAGATAACAAAAGAAAGTGCTAATGATGAGATTAAAATAAGGGAAAAACTTGTATAGGCGAAGTATTTTACAAGTTTAAAAGGTCTTACACCTTCGCTATGATACATTTTGGACTTTCAATATTTGGTTTTTCTTCTATCCATTCTGGATGTCCCATTAATGCTTTAGTATAACGTTTACCTAATTCTACACCAGGTTGGTTTAAAGGATTTACTTTCATAAGCAGACCAAAGGCAACAGTAGCTAATTCTAAACATAAAAAGATTTCTCCTATTGTAAAGGCATCAATTTTTTCAAAAACAAATTTAGCATTAGGGCGCCCTGCTTTGCTTAAAGCAGCTTCTGTACCCAACTGTTCTGCCTGAATCAATTCATTAAAAGTGTGACCTGAAAGGTAATTAAAAGCAGAAATTTCTTTAAAATAAGATGGAATAGATATAGTTTTTCGATATTTTTTAGGCACAAAGAATGTAATAACTTTATCATAAGGACCTTCCATATAAAGCTGAAGCTGAGAATGCTGGTCTGTTACTCCTAATGCCCTTACAGGAGTTGGCCCTTTTTCTTCCTTTCCTAAACTTTCTGCCCAAAGCTGACACCACCATTCTGCCAAGCCCATTAATGCTTGAGTATAAGGAAAAATAACATGAATATTTTTTCCTTTTTCTAAAAATAAGAAATGAGTAAGTGCATAAAGATAAGCAGGATTTTCTATTTTTTGACAACGTTCATACATAATTTTTGCACCTTCAAGCACAGCTTCTATATTTATACCAACAAGTATAGCTGGTAAAAGTCCAACAGGTGTAAGTACAGAGTATCTGCCTACTACTTTAGGTGGAATAGAAAATGTAAAAAAGCCTTCTTTAGATATTTCTCTCAATGGCCCCTTTTCAGGGTCAGTAACAATAACTATTTGTTCTTTTAAATTTCCTTTTTTCTCTATTATTTCCAAAAAAAGCAAAAATTGGGCTAAAGTTTCAGCAGTTGTTCCTGATTTACTTATTACTAAAAAAAGGGTCTTTTTTAAATCTAAAATATCTAAAAAACTCTGCATCAACTCTGGGTCTACATTATCAGCAAAAAATATGCGAGGATAGCCATTTCTTTCTGTAGGAGAGAGAAGATTATAAAAAGGATGACAAAGGGCTTGAAATAATGCCCTAGCTCCTAAAGAAGAACCACCAATACCAAGTACTAAAATATTTTCCCACTTTCCTTTAGCATCAGCAGCAAATTTTTTCATCTTATCCAATTCTGGCTGAATAATAGGTAAATCTAAAAAAGAAAAGGTACCATCTTTTTGCTTTTCTTTTATCTCTTCATGTAATACAGAAAGTAATTTTTTTCTTTCTTGTAATAAGTTCCAAGGAATTCCTTGTTTTCCTATATTTTCTTCAATAAGATTTGTATAATCATAAATAAGCATTTTTTTCTCCTTAAATACGTGGTTTTGCAAGGATTTCAAGTACTTTTAAATCTAAAAATCTTTTTGAAGTTGCAGACTTTAAAATTGCTACTGTATCTGCTCCACGCACAGTACCAGCCATAGCTACTACTTCTTTCCCCTCCTCTATTAAACCTGCATCGCAAGCTTCCATAACAATTTCACAACATACCTTTATACCTTCACCAAATCGACGTAAAGATTGGGCAATAATAAGAGTGGGATAAACACCACCAAATTTTTTAGCAAATGCTGTTTCTAAAGAATGAGTAAGTATAGTTCCTTTATAAATCTTACCACCAGCAGCTAAAATGGCTTCATAATTTTCTTTTAAAAATTCATCATGATTTGGTTCTTTAAAACCAACAGAATGAGCAACTACAACTACATTTACACCAAAAGGTTTTAATCTTTCTGCTGCTCGCCTACCTGTTTCCCCAGTAGTAGAAGCAATAACAAAATCTTGATAATCTTCTTCAGCTAATACTACTAAAATGTCCAAACAGGCGGATGTATTTTCCGGTCCGGCCTTTTTAAAAAACCAGACTTCTCTTCTTATCATCCCTTCCTCCTAGGATTTTTTTCCACCATAGCACCTTTAATTATTTTTGCCAAGACTTGCAGTAATGAATAATTTGAGTTAAAATTTTGTAAAGTTTCTGTTAAGAATTTTTTTAACAGTGACTTTTATATTTAAAAGAAAAATATATGAAAGTATTAATTTTAGCCGCAGGAGAAGGCAGAAGGTTGAGACCAATTACGGTCAAAAAACCAAAACCTGCCATAAAAGTCTGCGGTGTCCCTCTTATACTCCGCAATTGTGCCATCCTTAAAGAACTTGGATTAGAAATCTGTGTTGTTGTTGGTTATAAAGCAGAAGAAATTATAAATATTTTAGATAAGGACGTTCAAGTTATCTACAATGGTGATATTAAAAAAGGCAATGCTTATTCTGTTTTCTGCGCTAAAAATCTATTTAAAAATGAAGAGAAATTTCTTGTTTTAATGGGAGATCATCTTTATAGTCCTGAATTTCTTAAAAAAGCTATAAAAGCTCCTGAAAATACTGCTATTGTTTGTGAACAAAATGAAATTATAGAAATTGAAGAAGCAACAAAAGTTTTTACAAAAAATGGTCAAATTGTGGATATAGGTAAAACAATTAAAGATTGGCATTATATTGATACAGGTGCATTTATGTGTACAGGAAATATATTTGAAATTTTAGAAAAATTATTTAGAGAAAAAAAGACAGTAGAATGGTCTGAAATAGTGAAAGAGGCTGGAATGAATATTTATGTAGTAAATGAAGCTTGGATGGATATTGATACTATAGAAAATTACAAAACAGCTGAAAAAATTCTTTTAAAGGCTTTAATCAAACCAGAAGATGGATTTATTGCTAAAATATTTAATCGTAAAATTTCTTTAAGAATTACCAAATATCTTTCTACATATGATTTAAGTCCAAATCTCATTTCCTTCTTTTCATTCTTCTTATGTATTGTTGCTGCTTGTCTGTTTTTTTTAAAATCTTATCTTTTAGGTGGTATTTTTGCGCAATTTTCTTCTGTTATTGATGGCGTTGATGGTGAAATTGCTCGATTAAAATTAAAAAAATCAAAATTTGGTGGATTTTATGATGCCCTTTTAGATAGATATGCAGATGCCTTTCTTCTTTTAGGTTTATTTCTTTCATTACCTTTTAATCTCTTTCGCTTTTTCTCTTTCTTTTTTGCTCTACTTGGTACATTCCTTATAAGTTATACTACATCAAAATTTTATGAAACTTATAATTATCGTGCAGAAAGTGTAGAAAAATATCTTAGACTCTTGCCAGGTAAAAGGGATGAAAGAATATTTCTTATCTTTATCTTTTCTTCACTTGCCTGTTTTCATTTAGTTTTTATAGATATTCTTCTTTTCATACTTGCTTTACTGACAAATATAAGGGTAGCTGGTAGACTCCTTGTCGCTAGGAGTTTGGAAGGAGTGTTACCCTAATATGCAATCTTTAAGTTTATACAAATTCTTTTATTTAGCAATAAAACAAAGTTTTTTTGATTTGGGAATTAAAGAACCTGAAATTGCTGATTATATAGCAAATTTATTAGCTGAATTTGCAAGGACAGATAATTTGTATAAGATTAGAAATGCACAAGGTGAAAAACTTACTACTGTAGTAGAAATGTTGATAGAGGCAAATTATTCTTTTAGAGAAAGAGAGATAAAAAAACATATTGGTGATTATACGCTTTTTATGACAGGTATATTTAGAGAATATGTAAAAAATCAATCATTTTTCCAATTTTATCTAGAAGAAGGAAAAAGAGCATATTTTTATGTGTTTAATTTTGATAGACTTGCTTATGTACCTGGTTCATACTTATTTTTTGAATTATCAAAAAATTTTGAATTTTATTCTGGTGCATTAGATTATATGAAAAAAAGATTCTTTAAAGAAACAAAAAGTAATGATCCATTTTTAGACTTTTCTTATCAATTATCAAGGTATGTTCATTAAATTTTTTTCATAAAGGATATACAGACCTTCAAGTACTAAATTTTCTTCAATTTTATCTATCTCTTTTACTTCTGTAGCAATAAGTGGAGCAAAACCTCCTGTAGCAATTACAAGCGGTTTTTCAGAAATTTCTTGTTTTATACGTTTTATAAGTCCACTAGTCAAAGCAGCATATCCATAAATAAGACCAGCATTCATAGCATTTATTGTATTTTGATTAATAACTTGTGGCGGTTTAATAAACATTTCTACGCGTGGAAGTTTTGAGGCATGAATAAATAAAGCTTCAGCAGCAATCTGAATACCTGGCACAATAATCCCACCTTTATATTCACCGTTTCCAGAAATATATTCAAATGTAATAGCTGTACCAAAATCAATAATGATTAAAGGACAGCGATATTTTTCATATCCAGCTACAGCATTAGCAATACGGTCTGCTCCAAGTTCTTTTGGATTATCATAATGAATAGAAATACCTGTTTTTATACCTGGTTCAACAATAAAAGGTTTTAAATTAAAATATTTTTCAGCCAAAATCAAAAATGCATTTAAAACAGGTGGTACAACACATGCAATAGCTAAATGTTTAATATTATTAAAGGATAAATTGTTTAATTCACAAAGGGATTTAATTTTTATAGCCAATTCATCAGCAGTAAAATCATGCTGAGTGCGAATTCTCCATACTGCTTTAAGGTATCTTTTTTCAAAAACACCAAATGTAGTATGGGTATTTCCAATATCAACAGTTAAAAGCATTATGCCCCTATACTTTGAGCAATGGCTGAGGCAATATTTTCTGCTAAGCGTTTTATCAAACTAGCATCAGTTCCCTCTACCATCACACGAGCAACAGGTTCAGTACCAGAATAACGTAATACTATTCTGCCTTTTCCTTCAAGCTGTTTTTTTGCTTCTTTTAAAACTTTTTGCACAACTGGTATACTTTCAAGTGGTGGTCTTTCTTTAACTTTTACATTAATTAACTTTTGAGGAACAAGTTCTATAATAGAAGAAAGTAAAGAAAGTGGTTTCTCTTCTGCTAGCATAATTGAAAGAATTTGTAATGTAGTAAGAATGCCATCACCTGTAGTATGACGATCCAAAAATACAATATGACCTGAAGGTTCACCACCAAGGTTACTATAACCTGCTCTTAATGCTTCTGTAACATATCTATCTCCTACTTTTGTACGCATAAGTTTTATTCCTCGTTCTTTTAAAGCAAGTTCTAATCCAAAGTTTGACATCACTGTTCCTACTACAGTATTGTGTTTAAGTTTATTTTGTCTTTTTAAATAATCACCACAGATAGCAAGGATTTTATCTCCATCTACAATATTGCCTTTTTCATCAATTAAAATGGCTCTATCACCATCACCATCTAAAGCCAATCCTAAGTCTGCTCCCATTTCTTTTACTTTTTCTGCTACCACTTCTGGATGTAATGCTCCACATTTTTCATTAATGTTAACACCATCAGGTTTTACCCCAATAAGACATAAATCTGCTCCTAACTCTGAAAATACCATTGGTGCTACTTTATAAGCTGCTCCATTAGCACAATCAAGGGCAATTTTAATACCATCTAAAAGCATTCCTCTAGGAAAATTATTTTTTAAAAATACAATATATCGACCTATTGCATCTTCTATCCTAAAAGCCTTTCCTATTTCTGTAGCTACTGGTCGGATTGTATCTATTTTATTTTCTTCAAGTACAAGTTTTTCAATTTCTGCTTCAGTTTCATCAGGCAATTTAAATCCGTCTCTGCTAAAAAATTTAATACCATTGTCATCATAGGGATTATGTGAAGCTGAAATTACTACACCAGCATCTGCACGCATATTAGCAGTAATAAAGGCAATGCCAGGTGTAGGTAAAGGGCCAATTAAAAGTACATCCACACCCATACTGCAAATTCCAGCTGTTAAAGCTGTTTCTATCATATAGCCAGAAAGACGAGTATCTTTTCCTACAACAACTTTATGACGATGGGATTGTTTCTTAATAACATAAGCTAATGCTCGACCCACTTGCATAACAACTTCTGTAGTCATAGGCCAAAGATTAGCCTTACCTCTAATTCCATCTGTTCCGAAAAGTTTACCCATCTGTTGCCCCCTTAATGGCATTTATAACATCTATTATTTGGCGTGCTTCTTTTACAGCATGTACTCTCAAAATATCCACATTATTTAAAGTAGCATGTGCTATTACTCCTAATGTGCCAATATCTCTTTCTTGAGGATTTTCAATCCCAAGGATTTGGCCTATAAATGATTTTCTAGAAGGCCCTAAAAGTATTGGTCTTCCGAGATTTTTAAAATAAGTAATATGCTTTATTAATAGTAAATTATCATTAAGACGTTTACCAAAACCAATTCCAGGATCAATAGCAATTTGTTCAATCTTTATTCCTTGAGAAAGGGCAAATTCTATCCTTTGTAAAAGAAATTCATACACTTCCTTTAAAACATTTTTATAAAAAGGGTTTATCTGCATATTTCTAGGTGTGCCTTTCATATGCATAAGGACAATAGGTACTTGATAATCTGCTATTACTTTAGCCATATCTTTATCAAAGCGCAATGCACTAACATCATTCACAATCTTTGCACCAGCTTCAATGGCAGCTTTAGCTACCTTTGCTTTATAAGTATCTATAGAAATAGGAATGTTTAATTCAGAAGAAATAACTTTTATTACTGGGATTACTCTTTTTAATTCCTCTTCTGCTGAAATAGGTTTGGCAAAAGGACGAGTGGATTCTCCTCCTATATCTATAATATCAGCTCCATCTTGGGCAAGATTATGAGCATGTGCTATTGCATTTTCAGTTTTGAAATAAAGACCACCATTAGAAAAGGAATCAGGTGTGACATTTAAAATTCCCATTATTAAAGGGCGTTTTTGAAGGAATATATCCCATTGCATAAAACTCCTAATGTGTGCCTTCAGCAATTATCTGATCAAGAAGAGCACTATCTATCGTTTCTTTTTCTAAAAGTGTTTGAGCTATTTTATGAAGTAAATGCATATTCTTTTTAAGCAATTCTTTTACTTCTTCATAACTTTTGATTACAATGCGTCTTACTTCTTCATCAATTCTTCTTGCCGTTTCTTCACTATAATCTCTTGCTTGAATAATTTCTTTTCCTAAAAAGATATGTTCTTCTCTACGACCAAAAGCAAGTGGTCCTAGCTCTTCACTCATTCCCCAATTACATACCATTTTACGAGCTAATTCTGTTGCTTGAGCAAGATCATTACCTGCACCAGTAGTAAAATCATTAAATACTAACTCTTCTGCTGCTCTTCCACCTAAAAGCACAGCCAAACGATTTAGTAAATATTTCTTAGAATAAGTATGTCTTTCATCTACAGGCAATTGCTGTGTAATACCTAATGCCTGTCCTCTAGGTACAATACTTACTTTATGTACAGGATCACTACCTGGAAGAAGCTTTGCTACTAAAGCATGTCCTGCTTCATGATAAGCAGTAAGCCTCCTTTCTTCTTCACTAATCACCATACTACGGCGTTCTTTACCCATTAATACTTTATCCTTTGCTTCTTCAAAATCGTCCATTTCTACTTTTTCTTTACCTTTGCGTGCAGCAAGCAGTGCTGCTTCATTTACAAGATTTGCTAAATCAGCACCAGAAAAACCTGGTGTGCCTTTAGCAACAATACTTAAATCTACATCCGGAGCAATAGGAATTTTTTTAACATGAACTTTAAGTATTTCCTCTCTTCCTTTTACATCTGGCATGGGTACTACAACCTGTCTATCAAACCTACCTGGACGTAAAAGTGCAGGGTCTAAAACATCTGGTCTATTGGTAGCAGCAATAAGAATCACACCATCACTAGCGTCAAATCCATCCATTTCTACTAAAAGCTGATTTAAGGTCTGTTCTCTTTCATCATGTCCTCCGCCTAAACCAGCACCACGGTATCTTCCAACAGCGTCAATTTCATCAACAAAAACAATACATGGGGCATTTCTTTTTGCCTGAGCAAACAAATCTCTCACTCTTGCTGCACCAACTCCTACAAACATCTCAACAAATTCAGATCCACTAATACTAAAAAATGGTACATCTGCTTCGCCAGCTATAGCCTTTGCCAAAAGTGTTTTACCTGTTCCAGGTGGGCCTACAAGCAATACACCTTTTGGTATTTTTCCACCTAATTTTGTAAACTTTTGAGGTTTTTTTAGAAATTCTATAATTTCTTGAAGTTCTTCCTTTGCTTCATCTATCCCAGCTACATCCTTAAAAGTTACTTTTTTTGATTGATCACTAATTAATTTTGCTCGGCTTTTACCAAAGGAAAAAGCTTTGCCACCTCCTGCCTGCACTTGTCGCATAAAGAATATCCAAACAGCAATTAATAAAATCATAGGAAACCATGAAATAAGAATAGTCATATACCATGGTGAATTTTCTTCTGGTTCTACCCTAATTCTCACACCATGTTGGCGTAAAAGAGGTATTAATTGATTATCCTTTGGAACATAAGTATGAAAAGACTCATTAGTAATCAATACTCCCTTTACTTCATTCCCTTTTAAAGTAACACTTATTACTTCACCATGCTGTATTTTGTCTAAAAACTCACTATAAGTTATCGTTTGACGAGTAGGTTGAGGATGGTTAAAAAGATTAAAAGTTAAAATCATAATAATGGTAATAACCAACCAAATTGCTAAATTTCTATATGTTGGACTCACTTTTTTACTCTTTTACCCGAATGGGTAAAACCAGGTATTTTTTTGCCCCCCTGGTTACGGGACATTCTTAATTTCAGAGTAACAATTAAAACATAAAAGGTCAATATTCTTTTTAACTCATCTCTCTATCTAAAGTACGATATTGAATTGCTTCCGCAATATGCTGAGATAATATATTTTTTTCACCTTCTAAATCAGCAATAGTTCTAGCTATTTTTAAAATACGTGTATATGCCCTAGCACTTAAACCCAATTTTTCCATAGCTGTCTCAAGCAATTTTTTACCAGCATTATCTAATACACAAAATGTATTAACAAGTTTTGAATTCATTTGGGCATTGCAATAAATTCCTTTTTTAGCAAAACGCTTTTTTTGAATATCTCTTGCTGCTTCTACCCGTTTTCTAATTTCTTTTGAGCTTTCTCCTTCAGAAATTTGATTCAAATCTTGATAAGAAACAGCTGGTACTTCAATATGAATATCGATTCGATCAAGTAATGGCCCTGAAACCTTTGCTCTATAACGCTGAATCTGTAAATAACTGCAAGTGCATTGGTGTTTTGAATCACCAAGAAAACCACAAGGGCAAGGGTTCATGGCACAAACAAGCATAAAACGAGCAGGATAAGTGACTGTTGCTCCTACTCTTGCTACTGTTACTATTCCATCTTCTAATGGTTGTCGCAAAGCTTCCAATACATGGCGTTTAAATTCAGGCAATTCATCTAAAAACAAAACACCATTATGGGCTAAAGTGACTTCTCCAGGCTTTGGAGTTTGTCCACCACCTACAAGTCCTGCATCAGATATAGTATGATGAGGAGCACGAAAAGGACGAATAGTAATAAGTGCTTGTCCTTGTGGTAATAAACCAGCTACACTATAAATACGTGTAGTTTCCAAAGCTTCTTCAAAAGTTAAAAGTGGTAAAATAGTAGGTAATCTTCTAGCAAGCATTGTTTTGCCAGCTCCAGGTGGGCCAATCATAAGCACATTATGACCTCCAGCTGCTGCAATTTCCAATGCTCGTTTGGCATAGACTTGCCCTTTTACTTCTTGAAAATCAATTTGTGAATCTTGTTCTATGTTAAACACTTCTTCAATATTAAGGCTTGCCTTAGGTAAATCAATTTGATTGTTTAAAAAATCTACTACTTGAGGAAGATTATCTACAGCCATTACTTCAATGTCAGGAATAATTGCAGCTTCAGCCACATTGCCTTTTGGGACAATCAATCCCTTTAGACCCTCTTTTCTTACACAAAGGGCAACTGGTAATATTCCATTTACAGGTTTTATTCGACCATCTAATGAGAGTTCACCTAAAAATACATATTCTTTTAAAATTTCTGTTTTAATTTGACCACTTGCTGCCAATATTCCAAGTGCTATAGGTAAATCAAAGGCAGAACCTTCTTTTCTCTGAGAAGCCGGAGCAAGATTAACAGTAATTTTATCAGTCGGAAAGTAATAACCACAATTTTTTATAGCAGAACGAATCCTTTCTTTACTCTCTTTTACAACTGTATCAGGTAATCCTACAGTTATCCATGCAGGAAGTCCATGTTGAATATCAACTTCTACTTCAATGAGATAGGCATTTATGCCTAAGATGGCACTACTTAAAACCCTAGCTAACATTATCCTTTGATTACACCAAGAGGTTTAATCCTTGCTACCATACGACTAATACCAGCTTGATGTACTACATCTATAACCATAGCCACATCTTTATATGCTTCAGATATTTCTTCAATTAATGTGCGTTTTCCTGCCCCTCTAACATAAATCCCTTTTTGTCTCATTTCTTGAGCAATGTTTCTGCCTTTAGCCATCCTAATAGCTTGATGCCGACTCATTACACGTCCTGCACCATGACATGTGCTGCCAAATGTCTCTTCCATAGCTTTTTCTGTACCTACAAGAACATAGGAATAACGACCCATATCTCCTGGTATAAGGACAGGTTGTCCAATCTCTTTATAAATATCAGGGACTTCTGGATGACCGGGTGGAAATGCCCTTGTTGCCCCTTTACGATGTACACAAACTTTTACTTTTTTCCCATTATAAGTATGGGTCTCAATTTTGGCAATATTGTGACAAACATCATAAATCAATTTAAGTCCCAATTCTTCAGCAGATTTTTTAAAAAAATATTCAAAGCTTTCTCTTACCCAATGTGTAATTATCTGCCGATTAGCAAAAGCAAAATTGGCTGCACAAGCCATAGCAGATAAATATTGTTGCCCTTCTGAAGAATTAATAGGAGCACAACAAAGCTGTTTATCTGGTAAATGAATTCCATATTTTGCACTAGCTTTAAGCATTACTTTAATATAATCATCGCATACTTGATGTCCTAATCCTCTAGAACCTGTATGAACTAAAATCATTACTTGATTTTTAAAAATGCCTAAAACATTAGCTACTTTTTCATCATAAATCTCTTCCACATATCCTACTTCTACAAAGTGATTACCAGAACCAAGTGTGCCCAATTGATCTTTCCCCCTTTCTAATGCCCTATTTGAGACATATTCAGGATTAGCATTTGGTAAACATCCTCCAGCTTCTATATGTTCTAGATCTTCATTCCAACCAAATCCTTTTTTTACTGCCCATTTTGCTCCTTCTTTTAAAACTTTTTTTAATTCAGCTTGTTTTAATTTAAAGTCTTTTCTATGTGATCCCACACCTGTAGGAATATTTACAAAAAGGGTATCTATTAATTTTTCAATGATAGGAACTATATCTTCTTTTATTAAATTTGACCGCAATAACCTCACACCACAATTTATATCATAACCAACCCCACCAGGACTAATAATACCTGAATCTACATCAAATGCAGCTACACCACCAATTGGAAAACCATAGCCTTCGTGGATATCAGGCATAGCTAAAGAAGGGCCAATAATGCCAGGTAAACAAGCTACATTTGCCACTTGTTGTAAGCTTTGGTCTTCTCTTATCTGAGCAATCATTTCTTGTGTAGCATATACAATACCTTCAGTGCGCATTTTTCCTTCTTTTGGTATACGAACTCGATATTTATCAATCCGTTGAATTTTTATAGACATAACACCTCTTTTTTTCAAAAAAACTACTATTTTTAGATTAACATGAAGAAAGGGAAAAGGCAATAATCATTCAATATTTTGCAATTGTTGTCTTATTTTTTCCAATTCTGTTTTAATTTCTACCACTTGTTGACTAACAATAACATCATTTGCCTTTGCTCCCATAGTATTAGCTTCACGATGCATTTCTTGTAAAAGAAAATCCAATTTTCTTCCTATAGCTTCTTTTTCTTCAAGTAAATCATTGAAATTTTTAATATGTGTTTTTAATCGTACAATTTCTTCAGTAATATCGCTGCGTTCAGCAAAAAATACAACCTCTTGTGTAATCCTCTCTTCATTTATATCATTTAATAATTCTTTTACGCGTTGATATAAACGCTGTCGATAAGCTTTAACTATTTCTGGAACCCTTTCTTCAATTTTATTAAGATGTATAGAAATTGTACTTAAACGTTGTTCAATATCTTTTTTTAAACTTTCTCCTTCTTTTTGACGCATAATATCTATTTGTTTTAAGGTATCTTCTAAAACTTGTTTTAGTGGTGGCCAAAAGTTAAAAATATCTTCTTTTGTTTCTTCTGTAATAAAAATATCTTTTACTCCAAGAAACATATCTAAAGTAATATCACTTTTTAATCCTAAACCATTTTTCAATTCCTTTAAAAGATGATAATAAGTCCTAGCTACTTCCCAATTAATACTTAAAGGAGGGAGTCCTTCTATATTGCCACTAATTTTAACAATACAATCTACCCGTCCTCTAAATATATATGATGAAATCAATTGTCTTACATTTTCCTCTAAAGGAAGAAATCTTTGAGGGAGCTTTAAGATAATGTCACGATAGCGATGGTTAAGGGTGCGTATTTCTACACTAAAATGTAAATTTTGCCATTCAAGTTCACTTTTTGCATAAGCAGTCATACTTTTCATAATTATCCTCTCTTTCTTTGTTCAAGATACCGTTTTCGAACAAGTTTTAATAAACCTTTTAAAGGTTCGCTAGCATAGTCAGGGTAAGTCCAGGGCAGAGCTTGAAAATCACCTTTTTGATAAATAAGTGTTAAGTCAGCATAAACACCATCCTTTAAATATACACGATGAGTATAATTTTTCCCTGTTGCAAGCACTAGACGTTCAGCTGTAATATAACCTGGGTCAATATTTATTTGTCTTTTCCCATTTATAGCATATTCTTTTTCAATATTATTTGTTTTTATCTTAATATCTGGTAATTCATCAGGTAAAATGAGGTTTAAAAAACTGATAAGACGGCGAAAAAGCGGTTTTCCCATTTCTGAATAATAATAATCAGTGTGGTCAAAAGGTAAAATTTCACTAATAAAGTCTATCTCCCCAAACAATTCAATAAGTTTAGGTAAAACTGATTCAAAAATATCTTTTTTATGAAAAATAAGACTCATAATAAGTTTTACAGGTGAAGGTGGTTTTAGTTCACTCATGAAGGACTTTAATGAGTTGTTCTCGACTTACTGTAGCTGTGCCTACTTCTCCAACAACAATACCAGCAGCTAAATTAGCTAATATTGCTGCTGTTTTAAGAGAAGCACCACTAGCCCAAGCAGCAGTTAAAGTAGCAATAACTGTATCTCCAGCCCCAGTAACATCATATACTTTTTTAGCCATAGCTGGAATATAAGTAATTTCTCCATTTTTTTCAAAAAGGGTCATACCTAATTCACCTTGGGTGATAAGGACTGCTTGCGTTTTAAAATTGGAAAGTAATATCTTTCCTGCCTCTTGAACCATTTCCTGAGTTATATCCATAATACCATTAAAACCACAAACCTGCATAGCCTCAAAATGATTAGGAGTGATAATATTTACTCCTTCAAATAATGGAAAATTTTTTACTTTAGGATCAACTGTTAAAAGGATTTTATTTTTTTGAGCCAATTCTTTTAAACCTTCCATTAAATTTGGACAAATTACACCTTTAGCATAATCTGAAACCAAAATGGCATCTATTTTAGAAATATGTTTCTTAACAAAATCAAGCATTTGAAAAACAGTATCTTCTTCAATAGGATGCCTTTTTTCTCGATCCACTCTTACTACTTGTTGGTTATGAGCAATGATTCTTGTTTTGACAGTAGTAGGGCGATTAGTTTCCACAATAATACCTTCAGGGTGAACTCCTAATTTTCGTATCTCTTTTATCAATTGCCTTCCCATCTCATCATTGCCTATTACTCCAGTAACAAATACTTTTGTTCCAAGAGAAACTAAATTATTAACTACATTAGCTGCTCCTCCTAAACGATATGATTCATTTACTACATCCACCACTGGTACTGGTGCTTCAGGGGAAATCCTTTGTACTTTTCCCCATACAAATACATCCATCATAAGATCACCTACTACTAAAACCTTTGCTTTAGATAAAGCATTGATAACAAAAATGGCTTCTTTCTGTGTCAGCATAATCAATCCCTACCTTAAACTGCATTTTTTGGCAAGTCTTTATTTGATATGATATAAAATCTTTATGAAAATTAAAGTCATACCAGAAGATTTTATAGTTGAAGAGATTGTTAATTATCCAATAAAAAGTGAAGGGAAATATGCAATTTTTAAACTTAAAAAACGCTATTGGGAGACATTTAGCCTTTTGAATCGTATTGAAAAAGATACAGGTATGAAAAAGGAATTTATTCATTTAGCTGGTATTAAAGATAGATATGGACTGACAACACAATTAATAGCAGTTAATAAAGAATATGCGATATGCAAATCCTTTTCAGGCTCAAATTACTCTTTAGAATTTCTTGGTTTTGGTGATGAAAAACTTACAGCTAGCCATATTGTTAAAAACCGATTTACAATTGTGCTCCGTGATATAAAAGTAAATGATGTTCAGAAAATAGAAGAAGCTATAAATCAAGTAAAAAATTATGGATTTCCAAATTATTATGATGAGCAACGCTTTGGCTCAGCTAGACATAGAAAAGGATTTGCTGGCAAGGAGTTGTTTTTGAAAAATTATGAAAATGCCCTTTTTCTTTTAGTCGCCACCCCTTCTGGTTATGATGATAGAAAAACAAGGGAGTTTCATAAATTTGTTAGAGAAAACTGGGGGAATTGGAAATCCTGTTTAGAAAAGTCCTTTTTTGAATATAAAGCAGTATTTCGCGCCCTTATTAAACAGCCCAAGAACTTTCTTTATGCTTTACAAAAATTGGATAAGCGTTTCCTTGTTCTTTTGGTTAATGCCTATCAATCATTTTTATGGAATGAATATGTAGCCCTTTATTTGAAATCCATTTTAAAGAATACAAAAGATGAAATTTATGAATATCCTTATCTTTTAGGAAAGTTTTTATTTTATAGAACTTTGGATAAAAAGGTAAAGGATTATCTTATACAAAAGACTATCCCAGTGATAAAAAAGGGGACAAAGATTTCAGATAAAAGGCTTAGGTCAGCTATAAGCAAGGTGTTAAGAAAAGAAGGGATTAAAAAGAGTGATCTAAGTGTAAAATCTTTACATATCAGATTGCAGGAAAAGGAAAGAAAGTTAATAATTGTTCCAGAACATCTTGAAATCCTAGAAATAGCTCCAGATGAACGTTATAAAAATAGAATGAAGATAAAATTTTTATTAGAACTTCCGCGTGGTAGTTATGCCACTATTTTTATAAAAAGAATTACACCAATAAAATGAAACTGATACTTATAACTCTTTTTGGACTATTTTTTATTTTCTTTTTTAAAATAGTCTTCGTCATCTCTACATCTAGTGTGATAAGCATTACTCAAGGTGCTCTTTTTACTAGAACAAGTTTTGCCAAAATAAAAAGAATATTGGAATATATTAATCTTAAGCCAGGACAAATTGTCTATGACATTGGTTGTGGTGATGGACGCTTTTTAAGGGCAGTAGTAAAAAAGTATAAAGTAAAAGCTATTGGCTATGAAATAAATCCTTGGGCTTATTTTTTAGCAAAAATTTATTGTTTAGCTTATCCAGAGATAAAAATTTATTTTGCTAATTTTTGGCGCAAGAACTTATCCGATGCAGACCTTGTTTTTTGCTATTTATTCCCAGATGTTATGAAAAAGCTTAGAAAAAAATTAGAGGTAGAGCTTAAACCTGATACTTGGGTGGTAAGTTGTAATTTTCCTATTCCTGGTTGGGAGCCTAAAAAGGTTATATACGAAGGTGATCCAATTTATATTTATCGAATATAAATTCTTGACCTCCTTAAATAAGTACCACATAATGTCCTTATGACTCGTTTGCAGGTAATAGACACAGAGCGATGTGTAGGTTGTCAGTTATGTATGTATGCATGTCAACGCCGTTTTGGTAAAGGTGGAATCGGCAGTGCGGCTATTTTTGTTCGTTCAAGAGGAGGCATGGGACGTGGTTTTCGTGTAGTAGTCTGCCGTGCATGTTCAGATCCTCCTTGTGCAGCAGTATGTCCAGTAGATGCTTTACGTATACGTAAAGGGGGAGGGGTAATTTTACAACCCAATAAGTGTATTGGTTGTGGTCATTGTCAAGAAGCTTGCACTATTGGTGCTATTTTTTGGGATGATAGAGCTAATAAGCCTGTAATTTGTGTGCATTGTGGTTATTGTGCCAATTTTTGTCCACATGGTGTAATTGCCCTTGTAAAGGAAGGAAGTAAAGATGTTATTAAATGACCCATTAGCAAAAGTACTTTATATTGATTTAAGTAGAAGAAGTTTTTGGATAGAATATCGTCAAGATTTATTTGAAAAATATTTAGGTGGTGTTGGTGTAGCTAGTATGCTTTTAAAAGAAGAATGTCCTGAAGGAATAGACCCATTTGATCCAAAAAATCCAATAATTTTTGCTGTTGGGCCTTTGGTAGGATTATTCCCTATGGCTTCAAAGACAGTAGCTATGTTTAAATCTCCATTAACAGGTAACCTTGGTGAGAGCCATGCCGGCGGTAGAAGTGCTGCTAGTATTCGTTTAGCTGGTTATGGCGCAATTGTAATTAAAGGTGCAAGTGATATTCCTATTTATTTAACAATTTATAATGATAAAGTTAGATTTCATGATGGTCGTGCCATTTGGGGAACACGTAGTACAGTTGCTGGTCGTGCTTTACGTGAAAAAGAACCTGGCTCTGGTATTAGATGTATAATGCGTATTGGGGTAGCTGGGGAAAGGCTTGTAAGATATGCTTGTGTTATTACTGAAACATTCCGCCATTTTGGCCGTTTAGGTTTGGGGGCAGTATTTGGAAGTAAAAAATTAAAAGCCATAGTTATTGCTGGGAACAATACTTTACAAGTAAAAAAAGGCAAAATTTATAAAGAAGCTTATAAAGAAATTTTTAAACGGATTTTAAGCTTATCTGCTTTAAAAAAATATCATGATTTAGGTACCCCAGTAAATATATTACCTTTAAATAAAATAAAAGCTCTTCCTACACGAAACCTTAAAACAGCTTTTTTTGAAGAAGCAGAAAAAATTTCTGGTGAACATTTTGCAGAAAATCATCTTGGTCGACGTCTAGCCTGTACTCATTGTCCTATTGCCTGCATCCATTTAGCAGCATTACGTCAGCCATATAAAGATGAGCCCTATTTTTACAAAACTACCTTTATTTCTTATGATTATGAATTAATTTATGCCTTAGGTAGTATGTTAGGTATTAGTGATTCTGTAGGAATTTTGCGCCTTTTAGATGAAATAGAAATTTTAGGTCTTGATGCTATTTCTACTGGAGTAGTGCTTGCCTGGGCTACAGAGGCTTTTGAAAAAGGATTAATTACTGAAAAAGAGACCGAATTAAGACCAAAGTGGGGAGATTATGAAAGTTATATTAATATGGTTAGAAAAATTGTTACTCAACCTAATGATTTTTATAAAACATTAGCTTTAGGAGTAGATGAAGCTGCCAAAAGATATGGAGGCGAAGAATTTGCTTTAGCTTTTGGCAAGAATGAAATGCCTGGTTATCATACTGGACCAGGCAGTTATTTAGGTTTTCTTACAGGTGCTCGTCATAGTCACTTAGATTCAGCTGGTTATAGCTTTGACCAAAAATATTTAGGAAAGGAATTTACTTCAAAAGATTTAGCTATTGCACTTTTTAAAGAAGAATCTTATCGGCAAATTTTATGTTCTTTAGTTATTTGTCTCTTTGCTAGAAGTGTTTATGACTGCCAGACAGTTTTGCGTCTTCTTGACATAGCTGGTTTTACAATGAATGAGAAAACATTAAGGCAATTAGGAGAGGAAATTTTAAAAAATAAATATCAATTCAAAATTCAAGAAGGTTTTTCTTTTAAAAACTTGCGTATTCCAAAAAGAATCCTTGAAACGATTTCCCCTCATGGCCAGCTAAAAGAGGATTTTTTGAGGGAAGCTATCAATGTCTATCAACAGCTTTTAGAAGGAAAGATATTTCTTGATTAATCTTTCCTACAGGCATTATACATAAAGGGTGTTCTTCATCCAGCATGTTTAGAATTTTTCTTACTTTATCGTCTCTAAAAGCTCCAACAACTACCGTGCCGAGATTCAAGGAAACTGCCTGTAGATAAACATTTTGAGCCGCATGACCAACTTCTATATGCACATATCTAATGCCTCTATCACCATATTTTTGAGTCGTTCGTTCATAAACTGCAGAGAATACAATAACGATAGAACCCTCTTTAACCCAAGGTTGTCCAAGAGCAGCAACAGATAATTCATCTCTCACATCCCCACTTCTGACCTTTACAAGTTCGTGTCCATGTGGCTTATATTTATAAACCCCTTTTGCAAGTCCTTCTACATTACCAATCACTACATATACTTCAAGCGGGTAGAGTGCGCCTGCAGAAGGTGCTGTTCTAAAACCTCTTGGATTGGTAATTCCCTGCGCAGCCCAAAGAAGCTGTGAAACTTCAGCAAGCGTGAGTGCTTCATCTTTATATTTTCTGATAGATCTTCTTTCACGCAAAGCCTTCTCAACTGAAGTATTGCTATCATACTTTGGCTTAGGTAATTTTATTTTTTCATTAATGGATTTGCTATGCTCATATTTACTCTCCACTGATTGCCATAACATGAAAAATCCACTCAATACCATAATCATAATTATGATATGTATTTTTTTCATGATATTACCTTATTTATGTCGCCCTAATGTTCCAGCGATATCCGAAGTTCCGAGCGAAGTGAAGAGTTTGGACGAAGTGTTAGCGAAGTCGAATATGCACCGCTATATGAAGTGACAATATTAATTATATTCATAAATTGGTCCCTCAAATTCTTCATAAGTTTCTATTTTGGGTTTTTCTGTTGTTAAGTAGTAAATCGGACTTTTTAAGGATTTCACATAGTCAACAAATTGCTTAATTTTTACATCAGATTCACGTCTCTTCACTCGAGAATAAAAATCATTGCGAGAAGCTTTACCTAATTCTTGAACTGCTAAAATTACTGCTAGTTTTGTATAAGTCTCGGATAAACTATCATAACTATCTACGATTAATTCTCTATCCCTATTATTACCATATTTTCCGGCTAACAAGAAATAGAACCCACGTACTGCATAGTGTTTATTAGTGCCCTTTGCGGAATTGAGGAAAAATTCGATATTTTCTCGGTTTATTCTAACATTGAATTTTAAAAGGGTCTGTAATATTTTTAGTTCTTGCCATTCGTAAATATTATTCTCTGATTTTAAAAATTCTAACAAAAATTTCACTATATTTTCATCGTTAGGAAACATTGATAAGAAATCACAAAACAATCCAGTATGATGAGGTTTTGAAATAAAATTATCTTTGATAGTTTTTATTATTTTTGTGGTATCAAAGTTGAAACCACTATTTTTTAAAATAGACAGTCTGTATAAAGAAAAATTTAAGTGTGTTTTTTCAAACGGATCATTTGAAAAAGCATCCTCAAAAATTTTTAATAAAGCAGGGATAACTTTTTCTTCTATAAGTTTTTTATTCCCAGATTTCATCAGTGTATCTATTATATCCAAAAGAGATTTATGTGGGTCAAAAAGTTTTTCTTCTATCTCCCCACCTTTAAGTATGGATGTCTTTTTAGCGTTTATATTAAGCTTAACATTTCTCAAAGCTATTATAAGATCTTTAAGTGCAATTTTTGTCTCAATTTCTCGTTTACAAAATATCCTAATATCATCCATATACCGAAAATATCCTTCATATTTTTCCATTTGGCGATCTACATGATCCAAATATATATCTGCAAGAAATGCCGAAGCTGGAGGACCTTGTGGCAGTCCATATTCTGATATACGTTCGTCGCTCCACTTTCTTAAAAGGTGAAAAAGAGCTTTAATTATTTTAAGTTTATCTCTATTGTCTCCCAAATAATTTAAAATTCTTTTACGCAATTCTTGCAGATTGATATTCTCATAATATCCCGTCAAGTCAGTAGTTACACAATACTTATACCCATTTTTATAATATTCCCTACAACATTCGTCAAACTTTAACCAAGCATCTGTCTTTTTCTTACTCTGACCTTTAAAATTCAAAATGCTAAAACTTCTCTGACAAATCTCCTCCTTCTTTAATATTTCTTTTGCCAGATAATCGATAATTGCTTCATATATCAGCCAGTCCCTTACAGATGGTCTCGCCATGGGCCTAATAGTAAAGTTTTCTTTAGGAACATCTATTCTTAGCAAGGGCTCCGGTATCTCCTTTTCTTCTGCATATTTTTCGAACAAGCTTTCTATTTCAGTAGAAAAATCAGGTTTGAATAAATGCTTAAGATGCAGAAAACCTAATATGTCGGGTACAGGATTGTTTCCTCTCAATTCTTCAGAAATTATCCTTTTTAAGGCTGTATTTAAATCTAACTTCATAGTTCTACTTCTTTTAATTTCACTGCTGCCATTTCATATAACTCATTCATATCTGCATTGCTGATATCATTCCAATTCTAGTAAATATACGCAATATTGCAGATATACATACTCTGGGCACACTCATATTTCTTCCTTCTTAAAGAAAGTATCAAGTGGATTCCTTATTTTTGCTATGTTTGTCTTACTCACACTAAATATACCTTAAATCCACCCCGCTTTCCAGAAAATGTATCACAAATAAAGTCTTAAAGAACGAGCTGCCAAAGTTTATCATCATCTAACATCTCTGGTCAACAGTATAAATCCAAAATTTTTCAGACACATAGTGCTAAAGGCTGAGTTGTTTAGAAAAGGATTTTTCATTGCTTGCAATTTTTAAAAAACTTGATAAAATAATTTTGGTGCGCCTGTAGCTCAGCTGGATAGAGCGCCGGACTACGAATCCGTAGGTCGGGGGTTCGAATCCCTCCAGGCGCGCCATTTTTTAAAATAAACAATTGTTTAAAAGAAAGTGTGAATTTGCCCTTTTGTCCTTCTGAAGATATGTTTTTTTTAAATTAATAAAAACATTTCCTTCCATAGAATTCCATATAGGAGAAAAGTTTTTATAAAATTTTTTAGCCTTTTCTTTATTGAGGTTTGCATAACAATATACACAACCATGAATGCAAGTGTTATATGCGCCAATATCAATACTTTTAGTACAAGCACATTCTTTTCTTGTAGCTGCAGGTTTGGTTTCTAATGAAATATGAAAAAGATTAGATAAATAATAGGCATTAATACAACTTGCTTTTTTAACTTTGTCAGAGAGAAGATAATCATTGCAACAAGCATATAATTTTATATTGTATTTTTCAGCTATTTCAGCCAATTTATAAGCAAATCTTCTTTTTTCAATCTGGCTGATTTCAATTGGGATTTGATTAGTATATTTCCTAAAATTTATTAATACTTTTTTATATAAGTTTACAAAACTTATATAGCATGTTTTTGTATATCCACATAATTTTTCAATACATTTTATAAATTTTTCTTGATAATAATCAAAAGAAAGTTCATTAGTGATACATATAGGATCAAATCGCCAGACAATATGTTTTGGTGAATATCTTTTTGAAATAAAGATAAAATCTTTAATTGCTTCTTTATAATCAGGTACATTGGGTTCAAGTATTTTATTTCCTGTGATAGTGAAATGAAAAAATAAATTAGAAACTTTATTTTCTATTTTTTCTATTTGTTTTAATAAAGGAGAAAAATTTTTTGACCAAAATACAATCACACCTATATCTTCTGGTTTTAAAGAAACATATAGCCATTCTTTAGTAAAAGGATGTTTAACATAAACAAATCCAGATTTTAAACGATTAATAAACCAATCTGTATAAAAAGCAGGAATATCTGTCCTTCTGCTAACTGAAATGATTGATTTCATTTTTTAAAAATCTCTATAATCTCTTTAAAAGATAAAGGAATACGTTTAAAAAATTCTTCAGCATTTGGTAAAATTTTAAAAGGATCAAGATTTAATTCTTTTACAAACCATTTCCAATCTTCTTTTTTACAATTTATAGTACGTAAAAAGTGCTTTTTCAAGTAATCATCTTTTAATTCTGCTTTTACATAAATAGTTAAGGCTTGAGCCAATTCAGGAATAATATTGCTTATATCAAGCTTTTCTTTATTTGCATATTGTTTTAATCTTTTATAGTTTATAATAGCACGTTCTATACCTCTAAATTCATTTTTCCCTCTCATTTGAGGATTTAAATCTCTTAAAATAATTCGTTTATATCCTTCTATTACACCCTGTTTAAGAAAATCAATTTCTTTTTGAGTGAGAATTAAATGAGGTCCTTCAGGTTTTTCAGTAAGAAAATAAAGGCTACTATAAAAAGCTACTTCCGGCAATTCACCTGAATGAGCAATGATTTCTCTTTCTTGTATTACTTCTTCTCTCATAGAGAGTCATTAATTTTTAAAATAACGATAGGCAACCATAAACAGAGAGCAATAATATTAAAGACAATTACTGGTAAAGAATTTGTTAAAAATCCATAAATTACCCAACAAAATATGCCAAAAATAAATGGGAAAAGAAATTTAAGGGTAAAACTGCGTACGTCTTTATTTTTATATGAATAATAAAGTTGAGGTAAAGCACTAAAAGTAGTCAAAATTCCTGCAATAGTTCCTATTATTATTTCAGACATTATTTAATCTTTTTTATCATTATTTCTTGAAGACGGCGAGGAGTAGCTGAGAGTATTGTAAATTCAAAATTTTTATAATAAACAACCTCTTTTGGCTTAGGTACAGTGCCTGTAAGATGAATTAAAAAACCAGCTAGTGTTTCATATTTACCTTCAGGAAATTCTATTCCCAAAATTTCTCCCAATTCATCCAAATCAATTCCTGCTCGTACCCGCCAAGTATTTTCTGTAGTTTGAACAATAGGTATTGCTTCTCTATCATATTCATCTTGAATTTCACCAAATATCTCTTCAATAATATCTTCAATAGTGACTAACCCAACAGTGCTTCCATGTTCGTCAACTACAATTGCCAGATGGATATGACGAGTATTCATTTCTTTTAATAATGTATTTATTTTTTGAGTTTCTGGGACAAAAAGAGGAGGTATAAGTATTTTAGTCAAATCCATGTCTTTTTCTTTGCTCAACCAAATTTTAAGAAGATTTTTAGCATGAAGAATACCAATGATATTGTCAAAGTGCTCTTTATATATAGGTAAACGACTATGTCCTTTTTCAATAATAAGTTCAATAATCTTAGTTATAGGAGTATTTACTTCAGCACATACCATCTCTGGGCCAGGTATCATAATTTCTCTTACTGTGGTATCTTTAAAGCGAAATGCCCTGATAATAATCCTAAATTCTTCTAAAGACAAAAATTTTTTTTCTTTTCCTTTTTCGAGGAGCCAAAAAAATATTTTTTCAAATTTTTTAGCTTTTTTAAGCTCTTTATTCCATATGTATTTAGCAAAATTATCTAGGAGGCAAGAAAAAAGACTATCCTCCTCGTTCAATCCTTTCCTCCCTAAAGGATAAAAGTACCTGTCTCATTTAAATGAGCAGATAAATTGTCTGCAATTTTAATAAAACGTGGGACTTCTTGACCTCTGATAAGGACCTTTATTTTACTTTTCTTTATACCAAAAAGATGAATTATATCCTTTATAGCTTTATCTATATCAAATTCTTTACATGAATAGATATCTAAATTCATCTCTGATGTAGCTAAATTTGCATGAATGCTTATGTGGCTTTCTGCAATCATCACAAATCCAAAAATCATCTCAATATCATTCATATAATATCTATTTACATACGGAGGAGATACCTTATTCATGTTAATTTCAGTAGGATATTTGTCCAAAAACTCATAAATGAAATGATTGTCTGAAATTTTATTATAATCACATTCTACTCCATCAATTATGAGATGATATCCTTTGCCATCACGGACCTTTTCCATTTTTTGCCTCCTTGACTAAATTTTACCATTTTAATTCTTTATTCATAATTCTTTGGTATAATGTTTTAGGTAAAAAACACCATTTATGAACTTCTGAATCATAAAATCTTACTCCAGTAACAGGTGCCTTTTGTGGCTTTCTAGGATTGTATTTCATTGAAGCAATTGAAAATGTCCACCAATTTCCAGGATATGTAGCAATTGGCACAGAATATAAATCAACAATTGAAAATACTTTTTTTAAAGTTTCTTGTATTTCAATAGTAACATCTCTATGAAAACATAGAGATTCACTATGAGTTACAAATAAACCATCATCTTTTAAAGCTTTTTTCACATGAAGAAAAAAATCATAAGAATATAAACTGCGGGCAAAACCAATAGCATCTGTTGAATCTACAATAACAACGTCAATATCTTTAACACCTTTTATAAATTCAGAGCCATCTCCAATATGAATTTCTACTTTTGGATTATCTAATGATTGTGAAACAAATTTTAAAAGATTTTTTGAAACTTCAATGACTTGTTTATCAAGTTCTGCCAAATAAACTTTTTCAACACTTTCATGTTTTAAAACTTCTCTAACAGCCCCTCCATCTCCTCCTCCTATAACAACAATTTTCTTTGCACAGGGATGTGTATGCATGGCAATATGAACTAGCATTTCGTGATAAAAAAATTCATCCCTTTGGGTCAATTGAACAATGTTATCTAAAACAAGGACTTTTCCAAAATCAGGGGTTTCTAATACTAAAATCTCTTGATATGAGCTTCTTCCTTTAAATAATATGTTATCAACTTCATAAGTATATTGGATTGGAGAAAAGGGTTCATTTTCTATAAATTTAATCATATTTTTCTCCTAAAATTTTATATTAAAATCACTTTTGGAATAGGAAAGCCATTGAATTCAGATGCATAAGAAACAGTATAAGCCCCTGCAGACAGAATAAGCACTAAACTACCTTCTTCTACATCTGGTAAATCAACATGTTTATCTATTACATCCATACTATCACAACTTGGCCCAGCAACTGTCCATTTTTTATATTTACATTTATCACTTTTTACTTCAACAATATAAGTATATTTAATACCTCCTAAGCTTTCCATTAAACCATTAAACACACCAACATCTAAATAAAGCCAATTTTCATAATTTCTAACTGCTTTACCCAATATTTTGGTTACCATTATTCCTGCATCTCCTATTACAGCCCTTCCAGGTTCAATATGGACTTCAAAATCTCCAGGTATTTTTTCTTTTAAAAGTTTTGCGACATACTGTTCAATCTCATTAATTTTAGGCGCTATTTTTGTGTAATTTATTGGATATCCCCCTCCTATATTTAATACTTTTAACTCAATTTTATTTTCAATAGCCCTTTCCCATAGCTGTCTAGCCTTATCTATAGCAATATACCAATTATATAAATTCAAGCACTGCGAACCAACATGAAAAGTTATACCTATTGGATTTAAGTTCAGCTCCTTAGCTCGCTTTAATAATTCAAAAGCTTCATCTAATTCTACACCAAATTTTTTGCTTAAAGGCCATTCACTACCTTCATTAGGTACCGAAATTCTCACATAAACATTACAACCTGGCGCATATTTGTCAAGTTTTTCTAATTCTGTAAAAGAATCAAAAGCAAAAAATTTAACTCCATAAGAGTATGCTTTTTTAATAAAATTTATAGATTTAATTGGATTACTAGAAATAATTAAATCCGGATTTATATTTAAATTAATTAATAAATCAAGTTCACCTTCAGAAGCAATTTCAAATCCTATTTTATGATTTTTTAAAAGTTTTAAAATTTTTTCATCTGAATTTGCTTTTACTGCATAAAAAACTTTGCTGTTTTGAATATTTTTCCCTATTAAAGAAACATTTTCTGCAATTTTTTCTTCATCCATTAAAAGCACAGGAGTAGATATATCTGGATTGTGATCAATAAATGAAAGTACTTTTAATAATGTTCTTTTTGTGACAATTTTTCTATGCCATGCTTCTATTTTAAATTTTTTAACCATAGTAGAGCTATTTTTCCTTTTTATGATAAGATGTCAAGATGTTTAGTAAAATTTTTATCAAGATGTTTAGTAAAATTTTTATGGAATTTTATGGGAAAAGAGGTGGTATTTTTAAACCAGTTTCTTCTGGAAGATTTAACATAATATTCATATTTTGAATAGCTTGTCCTGAAGCACCTTTACCCAAATTGTCAATAGCTGCCATAATTACTATTTTTTTGGTTCTTTCATTTACTTTTACTCCTAAATGACATTCATTTGTACCTCGCACATAAATTGTTTGTGGTACATTAGGAGGAACTAATACTTTTATAAAATATCTTTCTAAATAAAAATTTTTTATTAATTTATAAGCATCTTCTGTTGTGATACTCTCTGTAAGATGAGCATAAATAGTAGTAAACATGCCTCTTGAAGCAGGAATAAGATGAGGAACAAAAGTAACTTTTACTTCTCTACCAGCAATAAAACTTAATTCCTGTTCTATTTCAGGTGTATGACGATGAATACAAACATTATATGCCTTCATATCTTCATTAGCTTCACAAAAATGTGTAGTCAATTTAGGACTACGACCAGCACCACTTACACCAGACTTAGCATCAATAATAATGCTATTAATATCAATTAATTTTTCTTTTAAAAAAGGAGCAAGAGCAAGAATGGCTGTTGTAGGATAACAACCTGGATTAGCTACTAAATCTGTTTTTTTAATTTCATTTTCATAAATTTCTGGTAATCCATAAACTGCTTTTTGTATAATTTCTTTTGCTTTATGCTCTCCATACCAAGCTTCATAAATACTTACATCCTTTAAACGAAAATCAGCACTTAAATCAATAACTTTTTTCTTTTCTTCCAATAATTTAGGAACTATGTCCATAGAGACTTGATGAGGTAGGGCAGTAAAAAATAAATCTGCCTCTGATATAATTGTTTCTGAATCAGGGGAGACAAGAGTCAAATACTCATAATTTTTAAATCCTGGAAAGAGATCAGAAATTTTTTTCCCAGCAAATTGTTTTGAAGTGACAACAGTTACTTTTACTTTAGAATGATTTGAAAGAAAACGAAGTAATTCTAAACCTGTATAGCCTGTTGCACCAAAAATACCAACTCTTATCAAATTAATTACCGTTTAGAGTATTGGAAAGCTCTTCTAGCACCTGCCAATCCATATTTTTTCCTTTCTTTAACTCTTGGATCTCTTGTAAGAAATCCTGCTTTTTTTAACATAGGCTTTAATTCTGGATTAAACACTACAAGTGCTCGTGCAATACCATGTCTTATAGCTTGTGCCTGTCCACTTTTTCCACCACCTTTAACATTAACCATTATATCAAATTTATTTAACATTTGAGTTAATTCCAAAGGTTGACGAATAATCATTAAAAGTGTTTCTCTTTCAAAATATTCATTATAAGGCTTTTTATTAACAATAATTTGACCTGAACCTGGCGATATTAACCAAACACGTGCAACTGCTGTCTTTCTTTTTCCAGTAGCATAAAATCTTTCTGCCATTTTTTTCACCTAAAGTGATAACGGTATTGGTTTTTGTGCTTGATGGGGATGTTTTGGCCCAGCATATATTTTTAATTTCTTTAACATTTTACGACCAAGTTTATTTTTAGGTAACATTCTCTTTACAGCCAATTCAATAAGACGCTCTGGTCTTTTTTCCCACATTTGTTTGGCAGTAAGAACTTTCAATCCTCCCATATAGCCAGAATGGCGATAATATAATTTTTTTTCCCATTTTTTTCCAGTGAGCCTTATTTTCTCTGCATTAATAACAATAATGTAATCACCTGTATCTACATGTGGAGTATAAATAGGTTTGTGTTTGCCCATAAGCCGAATAGCAATTTGACTTGCTAATCTTCCTAAAATTTTTCCAGAAGCATCCACAACATACCACTTTCTTTCGACATCCTCTTTTCTCAACATAAAGGTCTTCATCTTAAGCCTCCAAACAACGTTGGGTTTTATAATCCAAGAAAATCATCTTGTCAAGCAGAAGAAATTTATAATTGGAATTGACATATTAGAAACTTTGCTTTAAAAAAAAGCTATGCATGTATCAAAATGGATGGTTACAGATATTATTACTGTAAAAAAAGATACAGATATAAAAGAAGCTATCCGTTTAATGGAAAAATATTCTATCCGCCATCTGCCAGTAGTAGAAGAAGGGCGTTTTGTAGGTTTTGTTACTGAAGGAGACTTGCGGCAGTTGCTTATACCAGCTATGCTTGAAGATATTAAGGTAAAAGATGTAATGATTACTGACCCAATTACAGTTACTCCAGAAACAGACATTGAGACAGCTGCTAAATTGATTTATCAGTATAAAATTGGTGGATTACCAGTATTAAAAGGAAATAAACTAGTTGGAATTATTACTACTACAGATATTCTGCGAGCCTTTATTGAAATGATGGGTATACTTATGGCTGGTTCTCGTTTAGATGTGGTAATTGGAGATTCCCCTCAGGCATTTAAAGAAGTTTATAATATTATTCATCGTCACAATGGCCGCCTTATAAGTTTAGGCATTCTTCCTAATGAACATGAAACAATCTATTCTTTCCGTCTTGAAAGATGTGAATTAGAACCTATTATTGAAGCTTTAACTGCTCGTGGCTATAAAGTGATTTCGACTTTTCCATAAAATGCTCTGGCAACCTGGCGACCTAGTGCTTCTCCTTTCGCCGGAAGGAAAGCGTTTTATTGTTCGGATTGGACCAAAAAAATTAAGTACACATCATGGTGAAATAGATTTAGAATCACTCACCAAGGTTTCTCCAGGTAATGTTATTTATACACATAAAGGTATCCCATTTGTAAGTTTAAAACCTACTCTTTATGACTTTATTCATCATCTTGTTCGGCGCACTCAGATTATTTATCCTAAAGATTTAGGTTACATCCTTGTCCGTTTAGGCATAGCACCTGGTAATAGAGTGATAGAAGCCGGAGCAGGTAGTGGTGCACTCACTTTAACATTAGCTTGGACTATAAGACCAACAGGTAAAGTTTATAGCTATGAAAAAGAGGAAAAATTCATAAAAATTTGCTGGGAAAATTTAACTTGGGCTGGTCTAAGTGATTGGGTAGAGCTTAAGCATCGTGACATTGAACAAGGCTTTGATGAAAGAGATGTAGATGCTATTTTTTTGGATGTAAAGACTCCATGGCAATATCTCTCCCAAGCTTGGGAAGCTTTAAAAGGAGGATGTGTATTGGGAATGCTTGTACCAACAACAAACCAAGTAAGTGAAATTTTAAAAAATATAGAAAAATTTCCTTTTGTTGATGTTGAAGTTATGGAAATCCTTTTAAGACGATACAAAACTGTGGCTGAAAGACTGAGACCAGAAGACCGCATGGTAGCTCATACTGGCTATCTTATTTTTGCGAGGAAAAAGGAAAAAGATGTCAATTGGCGCTAAACTTATGTTAACATTTTTTAAAAGTTTACCTTTAAATGCAATTGAACCCATTGCTAAATTTACAAAAGAAATAGCTTATCCACTCTTACAACAACGCCGAAAGATTGCCATGGCAAATTTGAATTTGGCTTTTAACAATCAGATATCTATTTTACAAAAGCATAAAATCCTTAAACAAAACCTCAACTTTTTTGGGCGAGGAATATTAGAACTTGGTAAATCTCTTTACTTACCACCAGAAGATATCTTGGAAAAATTTATTTTTTATGGTGAGGAGTATTTAAAAAGAGCTGCTGCTAAAGGAAAAGGCATCATTGCCATCAGTGCCCATATGGGAAATTTCCCTCTACTTTGTATAGCACTATGTTTAAAGGGCTACAAAACAGCTACTATTGCTAAATTACCACGGATAAAGGCACTAACTGAAGCTATAAAAGCCTATACTGATAAAATAGGTATCAAATTTATTTCACCTACTAATGGGAAAAGGGCTGCCTTTGAAAGCTTACAACATTTAAAAAAAGGTGGGCTTCTTTTCTTGCAATTAGATCAAAATGCCCCAAAACATAGAGCAATGATTTCATTCTTTGGCTATACTGTGCCTATGCCAAGGAGCCCTGTACTTTTAGCTCAAAAAACAGGAGCAACAATCTTACCTATTTTTACTATTTATGAACCATGTCTAAGGCACAAGGTTTTTATCGAACCACCAGTAGAGCTTGAAGGAAATTTAGAAAAAGACCTTACTTATCTTATGCAAATTGTTGAAACTTATGTGCGTCACTATCCAGAACAGTGGTGGTGGTGGCACAGAAGATGGAAAGAACATATCGATTATGAAAATTTATAGTTAATAGGGGAGAAAAATTCATACAAATTTACCAAGAAAGAGGACGTTGGTGGTAAATAGACAGACAATGATTACATATTCAAGATATCCTTTATCGAAGTGCTCAGGTATTTATTCCAGAAGAAAGGGAAATAGTCAGCGAATCTACTTTGAAATATTTCTGCCATCTTTCAGGAAATAAAGAGAAACAGACAAATCATTTATTTTTTGACAAAAAAGCTAAGACAAAAGAGATTTGGTATCATGGCTTTGCTAGCTATTCAAAAAATACACAAGCAAATCCCGTTATTGATGAGGATTTTAAAAACTGTTATAAGAAATGGAAAAATAGAAAAATATCAAAATAGTCATGGTTTGTGCTTGTAGAAGTTTTCAAGATAATGGAAGAAGAGAAAAGGGAGGTTTTAATGAAAATCATAGGAGAAAATTTTGGTCCACTTATTAATTTTGATATAAAGATTAAGCCTTTTACTCTTTTTATAGGTCCAAATGCTTCTGGAAAATCCTATATTGCTTATCTTATATGGTGTCTTTTTAAAGTCGAACCTGATTTTGATGAATTAGATAAAATTTTACAAAATCATGTTAAAGATATAAAAGATACTAATTTGATCAAAAATATAAAAGATTTTCTAAAAAATATTTTTTACAATCCTGATCTTTTTTATGTCGAGCTAGAAGATCTACTTAAGGATACTTTTTCAATAAATGAAGTTAGCGAACTTATACGGGAGGGAGCGGAAAAAGCTAAATTTGCTGTTACTAATGATAACGGGTCTGCGAAAATAAGCTTTAGCTTAACTAAAGAAAAAGGACTTCAATTACAAAAAATAGAAGGAATAGAGGATAAAATTAAAAGTTTAGAAATAAAAACAAAAAGAATTATTAAAAACAAATCAGGGATTAAAGTGATATTGTTAATGAACGGAGAAGAACTATATAGCTTAGACCTTCAGAGCTCAAAAGATATCTATGAACTCTGTAGATTTATACCTATTGCTTTTCAAGAAATTTTTGATGGGTATTTCCCTTATTTTGAAGTTCCGCTTCTTCCTGATGGAAAAGCAGGGCTCATGCGAGCACACTCAGCGATAGTCTATGCTTTAATGGAAAGGAAATGGAAGCAAGTTATTCCGTTAAATGCTGCTGATGCAGAATTTATGAGAGCTTTTGAAATTTTAGAGCCAAGAATAAAAAATAAAGAAATAGCTAATTTAGCTTCTTTTATAGAAGAGAAGATAAATGCTCAATTTTTATTGTATCGTGAACCTCCAAGATATGTTGTGAAGATAAGGGGATTAGAGATGCCTATTGAACGAGCTCCTTCAGGACATAGAGAAATAGCTTCATTTATTCTTGCGCTTAAATATGGGTTAGAAAAAAATACAATGCTTATTATGGAAGAGCCAGAGGCACACCTTCATCCAGATGCACATTCTATAATAACAAGGGCATTAGCTGGCCTTTCCAAATTTAGTGATGTGCTGATAACTACACACAGTGTATACATTCTTGATGAGATAAGTAATTTGATCAAACTTAATGAACTAAACTCCATAGAGAAAAAAGAATTAGGTTATGAAGAATGGGAGGGAATTAAACCAGATGATGTAGGTGTATATTTCTTTAGCTTTGATGGAAAAGTGAAATCTTTAGAAATTACTGAGGAAGGAATAGAGGAAAGTGGGCTTGATCAAGTAGTTCTAGAAATGGCAAATGCTCATGCAAGGGTGGAAAGTAAATTTGAAAGTAAAAGAGTTTCTAAACAATATTCCACAAAATTGTAAACACAAGAAAAGTTTAAAGAAGGACAATTGTCTAATATTGTGCTCTAAAGCAGATTTTATTATTGAACATGATAATTGTATTTCCTCAAGTGGTTGTGATGCAATTGCTATTGATTTTAATAATAAAAAGCTATACCTGATTGAAGTAAAGAAAGGAAGGTTTGATAGCAAAGATGCAAAGAGGGCAATAAAGCAACTTAATGAATGCATTGATTATTATGGTAAAAAATTAAAAGATTTTGAATTCAAACCCGTTATCCTTCGTGGTAACAAAAAGAGAATGGAAGGAAGTGCAAGGGAATTTTTAATTAGAAGAAAACATGAATTGAGAAAAAGAGGTTAAGACCTCTAATATTAAATTGTAGTGTAGATATTTCACTAAAGGCATAATGAATAAAAATTTTAATCCAAGAAAAAAGTAAAAGAAATCCTTAAAGAATTCAAGGAAAAGGTAAAATATATTCAGATTTAAATCTTAAAAGCGACATTGTTACTTGTTTTGATTATCTTTATGGAGTCTTTAAAACTTGGGAGCACTGTTTTTGATGATTTATTTATTAAGGAAACGAGCAGAAGCGAAAAGATCGAATTATGCGGTAGTTGCTCCTGAAGCTTTAGCAATATTGCGATGAAATATAGATTTACTCGTCGCTTTGAAAAAGCTTATGCTCAATTGCCAAGATGTTAAAGGTTTGTTTGATAAGAAATTAAACCAGTTTCTTTTGCAGAGGAAAAAATAGGTGATATTTGACCTTGCTTTATGTCTTCTGATGCTTCTTTTTCTGCTTCCTGTCATTCTTTTGTCCAAAAATAAGCTTGCTCAGGATCTATGATTTTTATCTCAATTACATCATCTTGACACGTAATTTTTACATATTTCCCAGGTATAAGATTATACTTTTTTCTTATTTCAGCAGGAATTATAATCTCCCCTTTTTGCCTCCCAAGCTCAACAACTTCCTAAATCCCTTATCAATAAACTTCTTGCCAAAGCCATTTGGAAATTCCATAAGTTTCTTAATTTGACTTAATTTCAGCTTTCTTTTATTATTAGGAACAGGTTTTAACAAAACATGAACATAAAGAGATTAAGTATGAAAGAAATAAGAGTAGATAAACACCTTAAACTTAGGGCAGATTTAATTAAAAAGGCTAAGGAAATTCTTAAGACTAAAACTGAGAGTGAAACAGTGGAAAAGGCGCTTAGTTTTATAGTGGCAGAGGCAGAAATACGGCAGGTTATTCGGAAAATGAAAGATATTGGAGGGGTTGAAGAAGTTTATGATTAAAGTGATTTATGATACTGATGTGTATATTAATTGGATGCAGGGAAAGGTTCCGGATACCCTAATGTTTAGAGAAGGTGAATTTATTTTTATCAGTAGTATAGTCATTATGGAACTTCGGGTAGGCGCTTTT
Organism: Candidatus Desulfofervidus auxilii; assembly: GCA_030262725.1. Classification (NCBI taxonomy): domain Bacteria; kingdom Pseudomonadati; phylum Thermodesulfobacteriota; class Candidatus Desulfofervidia; order Candidatus Desulfofervidales; family Candidatus Desulfofervidaceae; genus Candidatus Desulfofervidus; species Candidatus Desulfofervidus auxilii. Next base: position 64,989 of record JAJSZS010000002.1, read on the forward strand.
ACTAATAGGGCTATTTCAGCAATAGAAAGGCTTTTTGAAACAGCTATTAAAACAAGTAGACTCATAATACCAACAACTCAAGATTACCTTAAAGCTGGAGAAATTCTGAATCTTTTAAGAATAAAAAAAGGTTATGATATTAAAGGAGCCTCTCATATTACCAATGATGTATTAATTGCCATCACAACTAGACGTATTGGAGGCATCTTACGTACTTTTAATAAAGCTGATTATGAAGCTATAAGTACATTTTTAGATTTTAAGTGGGAAGTTATGCCTTCTATGTAAGTATTGACCAGTGCTAAATAAAATACTTATATAAACTTCTTACTAAGGCCATTTGGAAATTCCGTGAGTTTTTGAAATTTGGAACAGGATTAAGCACTATAAGGAATATGCCAAAGCGGCTTTTAGAAAGATAAACGGATTATTCAGGTTTCAAAATTAAGCCAGCCAGAGGTGGAAGGGTAAGGGATACAGAATAGGGAAAACCATGGGCATGTATGGATTCAGCTTTAATCTTTCCTAAGTTTCCAAGATTGCTACCACCATAGTATTCTGAATCACTATTAAAGATTTCTAAATAAGTTTTTAATTCTGGTACACCTATGCGATAATTAAAACGAGGTACAGGTGTAAGATTTAATACACAAATGAGATATTCTTTACCTGCTCTTCTTATATAAGAAAAAACAGAATGATTGTTATCATGACAGTCTATCCATTGAAAACCACTTGGAGTATGATCTTCATACCAAAGAGGTGGATTTTCTAAATAAATTTTTCCTAAGTCTTCAAAAAATTTAGAAAATTTTTTTCTATCAGGATCTTCTAAAAGATGCCAATCAATAGAGCTAAGATAATCCCATTCTTTTTCTTGTGCTATTTCATTTCCCATAAATACTAGTTTTTTCCCAGGATGTGTATACATATAAGTGAAAAGTGCCCTTAAATTAGCTAATTTTTGCCATTTATCACCTGGCATCTTTTGATAAAGACTACCTTTACCATGAACTACTTCATCGTGAGAAAGGGGCAAGATAAAATTTTCTGTATAAGCATAAAGCATAGAGAAAGTCATTTGATTATGATGCCATTTTCGATAAATGGGGTCTTTACTAAAATAAAAAAGTGTATCATGCATCCATCCCATATTCCATTTAAAGCCAAAACCAAGACCACCTAAATATACAGGTCTAGAAACACCAGGCCAAGCTGTAGATTCTTCTGCAATAGTAAAACAACCAGGACATTGTTGGTAAACCTCTTTATTTAATTCCTGTAAAAAGGCAATTGCTTCAAGATTTTCATTCCCTCCATATTTATTTGGGATCCATTCCCCAGGTTTACGACTATAATCTAAATATAGCATAGAGGCTACTGCATCTACCCTTAAACCATCAATGTGATATTCTTTTAACCAAAAAAGTGCATTGGCAATAAGGAAATTTTTTACCTCAGTGCGAGCAAAATTAAATATTAATGTATGCCAATCTGGATGTTCTCCTAAACGTGGATCAGCATATTCATAAAGAGCAGTACCATCAAAAAAACGCAAACTATAATCATCTTTTGGAAAATGACTTGGTACCCAATCTAAAATCACACCAATCTTATGTTGATGACAATAATCTACAAAATAACGAAAATCATCTGGATTTCCATAACGGCTCGTTGGGGCATAATATCCACTTACTTGATAACCCCAAGAGGCATCATGGGGATGTTCCATAATTGGTAAAAGCTCAATGTGAGTAAATCCATATTTCTTTATATGACTAATAAGTTTTGGGGCAATCTCTCTATAATTTAAAAATCTATTTTTCTCCCCCCTTTGCCAAGAACCAAGATGCACTTCATAGATATTTAAAGGAGAATGATAAATATTTTTTTTAATCCTTTCTTTCATCCAATCTTTATCATTCCATTGATATTTATTTAAGTCCCAAACAATACTTGCATTTTTTGGTCTTAACTCCATATAAAAGGCAAATGGATCAGTTTTTATTCTTAAATCACCTGATTTTGTTTTTATTTCATATTTATATAAAATGCCTTCTTCTAAATCTGGAATAAATATCTCCCATACACCACTATCTCCTAAGACCCTCATAGGATAAATTCTTCCATCCCAATGATTAAAATCACCAATCACACTTACCCTTAACGCATTTGGTGCCCAAACAGCAAAAGAAATACCTTTTACACCATCATGTATCATAGGATGAGCACCAAGCTTTTTATAAATTTCAAAATGGCGTCCTTCTCGAATTAAATATAAATCCAATTCTCCTAAAGTAGGTAAAAATCGATATGGGTCCCTCCTTTCCCAAATATTTCCATTTGAAAAGTAAAAACGTTGAATGTAATCAAAAGGCCATTTTTTATTTTTTATAAGAACAGCAAATAATCCATTTGGATGTATTTTTTCCATAGGTATTTCTTTTCCATCTAAAAGAAGTTTTGCCTGTATAGCATCAGGATGATAGGCACGAATAATAACCCCATTTCTATTTGGATGTCCTCCTAAAATATAATGAGGATCTTGATGTTCTCCTTTTATTAATTTTTCTATATCTTCTTGAGAAATACCAAAAAGAAAGTCATCTTTTATAAATAACTCCATTTTTCTCCAACAATGGTTTCAAGAAGTTGGAATAGTCCTTCTTCAGAGTAAAAAACAATTTCAATAACCCCTCCTTTTTTTCTTGGGGTGATCTTTACCTTTGTTCCTAAAAATTCTGTAAGTTTTTCAGCAACTTCTGAATAAATAGGATGCAATTTTTTCTTTTTTGATGTTTTTAATGTTTTTGCCCTTTTTTCTATTGCTCTAACTGAAAGGTTTTTATTTATGATTTCCTCTCGTAAAGCTAATTGTTGTTCTAAAGGTAAGCCAAGAAGGGCACGTGCATGACCCATAGTAAGACGTCCTTCAACTAAGTCCTTTTTAATAATATCTGGTAATTGTCTAAGACGTAAAAAATTGGCAATAGTTGTTCTGTCCTTTCCTACTCTCTTTGCTATTTCTTCTTGTGTAAGATGAAATTCTTTCATTAAACGATAATATGCTTCTGCTTCTTCTATTGGAGTAAGATCCTCTCGTTGTATATTTTCTATTAAAGAGAGCTCTAATAGCTCTGCTTCTGAAATATTTTCACGCACAATAACAGGCACTTCTTTTAAACCTACAGCCAAAGCTGCTTTAAGCCGTCGCTCTCCTGCAATTAGCTCATAACCATCATCTTTAGGTGTAACAAGAAGGGGTTGTAAAATACCTTTTTCTTTTATAGAGACCATAAGTTCTTGAAAAGCTGAATCATTTGTATCAATATTCTCCCTGGGTTGGAAACGATTGGGATAAATTTTTTCTATAGGGCAAAGAAAATAATCTGGTGTTTCTGTATCACCAAATAAGGCATTAAGTCCTCTGCCCAATCTTTTCTTAACCATGTTTTGCTCCTTGACGTTTTAAAAATTCCTCTGCTAATTGTCTATATTGCTTAGCACCATTACATTTAGCATCATAAAGAAAAATGGGTAAACCATGACTTGGCGCTTCACTTAAACGGACATTACGAGTAATGATAGTATCAAATGTATAATTTTTAAAGTGTTTTTTTACCTCTTTTTCTATTTGATAAGAAAGAAGATTCCGACGATCAAACATTGTTAAAAGGAATCCTTCTATTTTTAAAGATGGATTAAAACGCTGTTTGACCATTTTAATAGTTCTAAGTAAACGGGTTAAACCTTCTAAGGCATAATATTCACACTGAACAGGTATCAATACAGTATCAGCTGCTGTAAGAGCATTAAGAGTGAGAATACCAAGAGAAGGTGGACAGTCTAAAAAAATAAAATCATAATCAGACTTCAATAGAGAAATATATCTATTTAAATAACTTTCACGTTTACTCACATTTGCAAGCTCTATTTCAATACCAGCTAAATCAGGATGTGCAGTAATACAATGCAATTGTTTAAAACAAGTAGTTTTTATAGCATTTTTAATAGAAATTTTTCCAATAAGAATTTCATAAAGATTTAAACCATTTTCAGTAAGTCCAAGACCACTAGTAGCATTTCCTTGTGGATCACAATCAACTATAAGCACTTGTTTTTGGTATAAAGTTAAACCTGCTGCTAAATTTATTGCTGTTGTAGTCTTACCTACCCCACCTTTTTGATTAGCAATAGCAACAACCTTGCCCATTATTCGTCAAATACCATATTCTCTTTTATTAGGCAAGAAAATGTTTCATGTGAAACATTTTAAGAATTATACCTATATTTTTTGATTTTTTAATTGGTAAGGTAAATAAAATCTCCTATTTTAGACTCAATCTTACCAGATGATGTGGGAATGACAGTAAGGTATGAGGTAGGTAATCGACGGTATGCTCTTTCTGGAATACCAAATTTATATATAATATGTCCTTTACCTGTTAAAACCAATAAATGTTTATTAGGATGCTTTTTAAGATATTCTGCGATTGTCTCAGCCATAGTTTCATCCCAAACACATTGAGCTTCATAAAAATAATTAAATTTTTTTTCCTTTATTTCTTCAAATGCTTTATGTCTTTCAAATTCTCTCTTAACAAATTCTTGATGTTCTTGATTTGTTAAATCAATTTCCTTAGCAATATATTCTTTTTCACCTGGTAAAAGTGAATTAAGTCCATAATTAGCCACTTTTTTGACTAATCCAGGCGGAGCATTTAATGCAATAAGTGGGATTTTTTCTTCTCTAGCAAACCAAAAAATATCTCGATAATATGAAAAATCGTGTCCCCACAATTTTTCCCATTCAAGCTGATTTAGCAATTCTTCTTCAGTTATTTCCCCTGCTATCCAACGATCCAATACCTTTTGACGACTACGCATTACCATCTCTAATCCAATTGCTAATTCTATACCCCTTTCTAAAAGTGCTTTAGCAACTTTTAATTGAAAAAGATGGTCTGTTTTTCTACCATGACGTTCACCCAAATAAACTATTTGCACATTTGTTAAATATGTAATAAAATCTTCCCACAAAATAGAATTCATAGTTTTTGTTTCAACAATTGTTTGCGGAGCAAAACATATTTTTCCTTCTTTTAAAGAATAAAGACATACTTGAGTAGCGCATCCAAAACAAAGGATAAATAAAAGAAAAAATTTTTTAATTTCCACTAACTTGCACCCCTTCTATCAAAACACTAGGGGAACCACAATTGCCAAAAAATTCTAAATCATTACCAATAGCTACAATTTTTTTAAACAAATCTATTATATTTCCTGCAATAGCAATGCTTTTAACAGGAAACAGCCTATTTCCTCCCTCAATCCAATATCCAGCTGCCCCTACTGAAAAATCACCAGAAATAGGATCCGCTGTATGCATACCAAGTACATCAGTAATAACAAGTCCTTTATCTAATGTTTTTAAAAGTCTTTCAAAACTTAAATCATGTGGCTTTAAATAAAGATTAGTTATTTCTACTTTAGGTGGTGCTTCAAGACTCATACGTCCAGCATTACCAGTTGATTTTTTATCTTCTTTTGCTGCTGTATAACTATCATAAAGGAATCCTTTAATTGTGCCATTTTCTACAAGTATTGTTCTTTGCTGTGGTATACCTTCATCATCACATGGGCGAGTGGCATAACCATTAGGGTAAAGACCATTATCATAAATATTTACAAGATTTGACATGATTTTTTTTCCAAGATGTGGAGCTAAAAGCGATTTTCCTTTTTGTACTTCATCAGCAAGAAAAGAAGAACTCAAGATTTGAAGAATTTCGCTCATTACACGATTTGTAAAAATAGCATTAATCTTTTGTGTAGCAATGGGTTTCCCTCCTAAAGCATCAGCAGCTAATTGCGCAGCTTTTTTACCAATAATTTCTGGATTTAAATTATTAAAAAATGGGTTAAAAGCATAATGCCACCCCATTTCTGCTTCGCCTTTTTCTTCTGCCATTACTAATACACTTCCGCTAAAAAGTGTGCGTTTATAGGAAAAATTTAGACCATGATGATTAGCAATAAAAATTTGTGCAGCCATTTCTTGAAATTGAGAATGGCGAACTTTTTTAATGCAGGGTGCATAATCTTTTGCAGCCATTTCCATTGTTAAAGCAAAATCTATTTTTTTAGAAAGAGATAAATTTTCTATTTCTTTATCATAAACAGAAACTATAGGGTAATTTCCTATAAAATTAGGGAAATTTAAAAATGGATCAGGAGTTGTTACTTGTGCGCTAGAAATTGCTTGCTTTATTAAATAATCAATTGTACTTTCTGTAATCTCCGTAATATAAGCAAAACCCAATCGTCCTTCACAAATTATTCTTAAACTTATTCCTCTGTTTTCAGCAACATTTAATAACTCCACCTCTTTATCTTTTACATCAATTATTGTTCTTTTTACATTTATTGCGTAAATTTCATAATTTTTTATTCCTCTTTTTTCTATTTTTTCTTGACATAACTTTATCCACTTATTCATTTTTAAACTCCCAAATCATAGAAATTTCATCACATAAATCAGGATACTTAGGGCAACGAATACAATCTGCCCAAATTTTATGTGGAAGAGATTCTTTTTCTATTTTCTTAAATCCCAATTGTGAAAAAAAATTAGGTTTATAAGTAAGAGTAAAAACACGAAAAATACCAAGAGAAACTGCTTCTTGTAAACAGACTTGTACTAAATGTTTACCAATACCTTGATGCTGATATGCCTCTTTTACTGCTAAAGACCTGATTTCAGCTAAATTTTCCCAAAAGATATGAAGTGCACATATACCTATTACTTCATTTCCTTGACGACAGACAAAAAAATCCCTTAAAAATTCATAAATTTCGCTTAAAGGTCTTGGTAAAAGCAAACCCTTTTTACCGTAATAAGTCAAAATTTCATAAATTATCTTTGTATCTTTTATTTTTGCCTTCTCAAAAATATAATTCATATTTTATAATCGGGAAAAAATTTCTTTAAAATTTGGAATTTCGCTAATTTTTAAGCGTAAGGGGAGATCTAAGTGATATTTCTTTACAAAAAGATAATTTATGCTAGCTAGAATTTTATTCATAAGATCCAAATTTAATACATATTCAGAAGGAAGGGCATTGAGATCATATTTTGAAAAGTTTTTAGGACAGACAGTAATTAAAGGATAACCTTCTTTTTCACCTTCTCGACTCCAAAGAGGGTATCCTTGAGTACGGCAGATAAGGGGACGAAAGGAATATGCAAGACAAAGATTTTCTTTTAAAAGTGGACACTTTCCTGATTCTTTCTCTATTGACTTAGGCCAACCTTGCCAGAGATAATAAGCTTCAATAGGAAAAATACCAAATTCTTGCTGGCAACAATCAGTACAGCCAACTTGACAATGGATTTCAGATCCAAATTTTTCCTTTACTCTTGCAAGAAAAGCTTCTACCTTATTTACTAATTTAAGATAATCAGCAAGTATTTCAAACATAGTTACATCACATCTTTTTCTGTAACTTCAATAGCCTTATCTAACTCTGCCTTAAGTTCTGGAGGTAATCCCTTTATATCTACACGTAAAAATCCTCTTACAATAAGAGAAGTCGCTTCAGTTTCACTTAATCCACGAGCCATAAGATATTCAATTTGATCCTGAGCAATTTTGCCTACTGCTGCCTCATGTGACATCTCTACACCACCTACATGCCCTTCAAGCTCTGGGATGGCATGAATAATACCTTTTTCACCTAAAATAAGACCTTTACATTCAAGATGTGCCTTAATACCAGGAGCCTCTCCGATAAGATGACCACGAGCAATGATTGTGCCACCAGTAGTAATAGAACGAGAAATTACTTCTGCTCGACAACCTTCCTCTTTTAGAAATACTTTTGTTCCTGTATCTAAATGGGAACCTTCAGGAGCAAGAAGAATATTATTAAATTCAGCTCTTGCATCTTTTTTTAGATATACAGTGGGAAAGGTCTGTAAATCAGCAACTTTTTTTAATAAAATATAATTTGAAACAAAAGTACCACCTTCTTCTACAATAATTCCTGTACGCGGTCTAATTGCCATTTCCTCTGCCCAGTTATGTATCATTGTAAAAATGCAAGTTGCTCCTTTTTTAATAAAAAACTCTGAAATCCCCAAATGTAACCCTGTACGTATTCGATGGGAAGCAGCGCAACCAGTAATTAAATTTAACTCTGAACCTTCTTCACAAATAATGATGTTATGTATAGATTGAATAAGACCTTCTTGGGACATAAATAAACATGCTTGTAAGGGAAAAGCAGTTTTGACTCCAGGCAATACCCTTATAAAATAGCCATGTTTTTGGTAAAGAGCAACATGAGCTGTATATTTATCCATATCTACAGATAAAGCTTTCCACCAATATTCTTTAAGCCACTCATATTTAGCTAATGCCTCTTCTATACTCAAAATCTCAACACCTTCTTGTGCCACTTCATAATGTACTACTGAATGATCTATTTGAAAATAAGAACCTCCTCTTTCCTTTCCTTCAGGTTCAATACCTGTTTCTAACATTTTTTTTTGCTCTTCTTCTGATAGATGTGAGATTTCTGAAATAGACAATTTTTCTGCCTCTTGCCTAAATGTTTCTATATTTATATCTTGACCATAAACTGCCTTTTTATTTATGGCTTTTTCTGCTTTTTCTCTAATTTCCTTCAGCTCATTCATGCAAACCTCCTGGTAAACAGGCACAACGCACACACTCTTCATATCCTCTTTCACTAATAAATCTAAATATTTCATATGGATTACCACTACAGACTAATTTTCCATCAATAAGAACATGTCCTTTATCTGCTCCTACATAATTTAAAATCATCCCTGTGTGGGTAATAATAAGACCAGATTTTTGTCTCCGTTTTTTTACTAATACCCGAGATTCTTGTGGCCCAACTTTTAATCCATCTCTTTCAAGAATTATATTAATTATTCGACCAATAAGTGCTATATTTTCCATATCTACACCAGACTCAGGTTCATCTAATAGGAGTAAATCTGGCCACTGTGCCCACAATTGTAAGAGTTCTGACCGTTTTATTTCTCCTCCTGAAAAACCTACATTTAAATCCCTTTCTAAAAATTCAGTCAAATTTAATTCTTTAGCCATAGCAAAGATGTTCTTATCCTTTGTCTTACAAATTTCTACTAATTCAGCAAGTTTTACACCTGGAATACTAGGTGGACGTTGAAAAGACATTCCCATGCCTAAACGAACACGTTCATTTACTGGCAAAGAAGTAATGTCCTGACCTTTAAATAATATTTTTCCAGAAGTTATGTGATAATTAGAAAATCCCATAATGGCCATAAGAAGTGTGGTCTTTCCAGAACCATTTGGTCCAAAAAGACAATGTACTTCTCCTGCTTTAATTTCCAAAGTTAGTCCTCTAATAACTTCTTTCCCACCAACTTCCACATGCAGATCCTGAATGCAGAGCATCTTTTCCTCACTATTACAATTTTAAAGCATTGAACCACTTTTGACTTAAAAAATCAATATTAAAAACAAAAAATTTATTCAGGAAAATAATTGCCCTCTTGCCTATTTGATTTAAAATGTTTAGAAAATACCAATCAACTAAAGGAGGTAGGTTATGCCTATCTATGAATATGTATGTGAAGATTGTGGAGAAAGATTTGAATGTTTGGTCTTTGGTAATGAGAAAATAAGTTGTCCAAAGTGTAAAGGGGAAAATTTAAAAAGATTGATTTCTGGCTGTAACTTTAGTTTTGGTTCAGGAAGTACAAAGAGTAATACTTCAATTAGTTCTAGCAGTAGCTGTGCTACCTGTTCAGCTACAAGTTGAGCCACTTGCCGTTAGGAGGGCTCTGGATGAGCCCTAAAAAAATAAGGATTGGCACACGCGGAAGTATTCTTGCTTTAAAGCAAACTGAGTGGGTAGTAGATCAATTAAGATCAATTTATGATGTAGAAGTTGAGATTAAAATTATAAAAACAAAAGGGGATAAAATTCTTGATGCTCCATTGGCACGCATTGGTGGAAAGGGCTTATTTGTAAAAGAAATTGAAGATGCATTATTAAAAGAAAAGATAGATTTAGCTGTTCATAGTCTTAAAGATATACCTACTATTTTACCAAAAGGATTGTGTTTAGGAGCAATTACTGTAAGAGAGGATCCAAGGGATGCTATTATTACAAAAGAGAATATTCCATTTAAAGAATTACCAAAAGAAGCTACAATTGGCACAAGTTCTTTAAGACGTCAAGCACAATTATTACATTTTAATCCTAATTTCAAAATTATTCCCTTAAGGGGTAATGTTGATACAAGGTTAAGAAAATTAAAAGAGCAAAATTTAGATGCTATTATCCTTGCTAGTGCTGGTTTAAAGCGTCTTGGACTTGCTGATAAAATTACTGAATATTTGCCATTTGATATAATTTTGCCTGCTATTGGACAAGGTGCCTTAGGGATTGAGATTAGGGAAGAAAAAAAATGGCTTGAATTTGTTGCTCCTTTAAATCATACCCCTACTGCATTAGCTATTAATGCTGAAAGGGCATTTTTAGAAAGTTTAGGTGGGGGATGTCAAGTACCAGTAGCAGCTTATGCTATTTGTAATGAAAATAAAATAAAGATTACTGGTATGATTTCTGATACAGATGGTAAGAGATTCTTTAAACATACAATTGAAGGGCTAGCTAAGGATGGAAAAAAATTAGGTAGAGAATTAGCACAGATTCTTCTCAAACAGGGAGGAAGGGAGGTTTTAACTGAGATTTATGGAGAAAAAAGGTAAAGTTTATTTAGTTGGAGCAGGCCCAGGTGACCCAGGATTACTCACTTTGAGGGCAAAGGAAGTATTAGAAGAAGCAGATGTCATTGTCTATGATTATTTAGCTCATCCAGAAATTTTAGAATTTGCTAAAAAAGCTGAAAAAATTTATGTAGGAAAAACAGCTGGCAAACATACACTTCCTCAAAATGAAATAAATCAACTTCTTATTGATAAAGCAAAGGCAGGAAAAACAGTAGTAAGACTTAAAGGTGGTGATCCTTTTATTTTTGGCAGAGGGGGAGAAGAAGCAGAAGAATTGGTAAAAGAAGGGATTCTTTTTGAAGTTGTACCTGGAGTAACTTCAGCCATTGCTGTTCCTGCCTATGCAGGTATACCACTCACTCATCGGGCATATGCATCCTCTGTAGCCTTTGTTACTGGACATGAAGACCCTAAAAAAACTGATTCAGCCATTCATTGGGAAAAATTAACAAAAGGAGTTGATACATTAGTATTTCTTATGGGAGTAGGAAGACTACCTATTATTGTTGAGGAACTTTTAAAACATGGTCGTTCTCCAAATACGCCAGTAGCTATTATTCGTTGGGGAACATTGCCTGAACAAGAAACAATTATAGGGACATTAAATGAAATTGTGGATAAGGCAGAAAAAAAAGGTATAAAACCACCAGCTATTATTGTTGTTGGTGAAGTGGTAAGATTAAGAGAAAAACTTAACTGGTGGGAAAAAAAACCTCTATTTGGGAAAAAGATACTTATTACAAGAACGCAAGAACAAGCAAGTGAAATGGCAAAAATGCTGCGTATATTGGGTGCCAAATGTTATGTAGTACCTACTATTGCTATTGTTCCACCATTAAACTGGGAACCATTAGATAACGCTATTGCTCAATTAAATAAATATGATTGGTGTCTTTTTACTAGTGTAAATGGAGTAAAGTATTTTCGCCAACGTTTAGAATCTTTAGGTAAAGATGTGAGGGTTATGAATAGTGTAAAAATTGGTGTTATTGGTGAAAAAACAGCTCAAGCTTTAAAAGAATGGGGAATTTTCCCGGATCTTATGCCTAAAGAATTTCGAGCCGAAGCTTTAGCTGAAGCTTTAAAAGAAACAGGCATTAAAGGTAAAAAAATTTTATTAGCTAGGGCAGAAAAAGCAAGAGATATTTTACCAGAGGAATTAAAAGCAGCTGGTGCAGAAGTAGATATTATTCCTGTTTATAGAACTGTTTTGCCTAAAGAGAAAAAAGAAGATATTAAAAAAATTTTTAAAGAAGGTATAGATATTATTGTTTTTACTAGTTCTTCAACTGTAAAACATCTTGCAGCTCTCATTGAACCTAAAACACTTTCTGAATTATTAAAAGATGTAACTATTGCTTGTATTGGGCCAGTTACTGCTAAAACACTTTCTAATTTTGGCTTAAAAACACATATTATGCCAACTACCTATACTATTAAAAGCTTGATCGAAAAAATAGTTCAATGGGAGATAACATCGGATTTTAACATAGCATAATTAAAGGATTTTTCTAATAAACAGCGAAGATAATTCATTTGTTTTTTAAAAGTATTAAGATATTTAGGAGGTAATGGTTTTACAGGTGGTGATTTAAATTTTAAATAATTTACAAATTTATTATCAACAAGAAAACGAAAATCTAAATGTGGACCAGTGGCAAGTCCTGTTGAACCTACATATCCAATCACTTGCCCTTGTTTAACTCTGCTTCCCACTTTTAACCCTTTGGCAAAACGGCTAAGATGTCCATAAGTACTAACATAGCGATGAGTATGTCTGATTTTGATAAATTTACCATAATCTCCTTTCCAACCCATATAAATAATCTTCCCATCAGCTACTGCTTCAACAGGAGTACCTATAGGAGCAGCATAATCTATACCTAAATGAGGGCGAATAATACCAAGGATTGGATGTAAACGATGATAAGAAAAGTGAGAGCTTATTCGTTTATATCGTAAAGGAGATTTTAAAAATGCCTTACGTAATGGTCTTCCTTCTGCATCATAATATTCAATTCGGCCATCAGGGGTTTTAAAATAATAGGCTTCAAATAATTTTCCTTTATTTAAAAATTGAGCAGCTAAGATACGTCCATAACGTAAGAATTTTCCATCGATATAAATTTTTTCATAAATAAAACGATACTTATCACCAGGACGGATATCAATAAAAAAGTTTATATCCCAAGAAAAGATGTCTGCTAATTCTAAACCCAATTCAGGATCAATTTCATTTTCTAATATTGAGGCATAAAGGTTTGTTTTTATTTCTCCTTCTATTTTATCAAGAAATGTATAAGTAGGTATTTCTTTAACCCATAGAGCAATACCAAAAGGTGTTAAAGTAAAAATATAATTTTTTTCTGGTGAAGGTGAAAATATTAATTGTTTTAATGCTTTATGCTCAAAAACCAATTTTAACTGATCCCCAGGTTTTATTTTATTTAATGGAAAAACTTTTTTAAAACTTTGAGCCAGTTTATAAGAAAGATATGATGGAATTTCATAATTTTTCATTAATACTTGTAATAAGGTTTCATTTTTTTTAAAAGAATACTTAATAACTTGAATATTTTTTAATTCTTTTTGTTTCCAGCTAAAATAATCAAAACTTGTTGGAGTGATTGTAGATTGTGAGGTCTTATTTTGAAAGTAAATAAATAGTACAATAATGGATAGAAATAAGAAAGAAAAGATATGTTTCAAATTTTTCCTCAAAGGAGAAAAAAGGGCAGGCATGAGACCTGCCCCTTAAGAGCTAAATTTCAGCAAATGCCTTTTCTAAAGGTGGTACTACTTGCTTTTTACGGCTCATAACCTTTTCTAACCAAACAGACTTTTCCTTTAAAGGAATACCAAAAGCCTTTTCTACTACAGCAGGTTCATCAGTAACTACAAGCAATTCCGTTGCTTCTTTCATTATATCTGTTAACATGAGAAAAACACTATGTCTTTGAGCTTCCTCTTTTACTTTTTTCATCTCTTCATAAATAGAATCCTTTATATCAGCCAAAAGAGACAGGTCAACTATTTCTATTTGACCAACACCTACCTTCTTTCCAGACATCACATAATCTTTAAAATCTCTAAAAATTAAATCTCTTGGAGTCTTTCCAGCAATGTCTGATTTAGCTTTAAACATCTCCATAGCATAAGCCTCAATATCTTCAATTCCCGCAATCTTAGCTAATTCTTTTGCTCTTTCTTTATCCTCATCTGTAGTAGTAACTGATTTAAACATAACTGTATCACTTAAGATAGCAGATAACATAATTCCTGCAATCTCTTTTGGAATTTCAATCCCAAAATAATCATAAAGTTTCTTTATTATAGTACAGGTGCAACCAACAGGCATAGCTAGGAAGAAAATAGGGTTAGGTGTAGTAATGTCACCAATCTTATGATGATCTACAATTTCAACAACTTCAGCCTTATCAAAATTGTCTGGTGCCTGTGTTGTTTCGCTATGATCTACAATAATAAGCTTCTTACCAGTTGCATCTGTCATTAACTCAGGTACTGGTATGCCAAATTTCTTTAAGACAAAATCAGTTTCAGTATTTAGTTCCCCTAACCTTGCTGGTACTGCATCTACTCCAAGCTTTTTCTTTAATTCAGCATAGGCAATAGCTGCACATATACTGTCAGTATCCGGACTTTTGTGACCAACTACATATACAGGCATTTTTCCCTCCTTAAAAACTTATTTTTCTAAAATAATCGCAAAAATCATTGTTTTTCTAACACATAATCTATACTTTGTCAAGTATTTTTTAATCACAAAATCCGATTGATTTTTGTTAAAAGAAGACATTTGGAAGAAAAGGATGAATCCCTTTGGCATTTGTCCATTCTTGACACATTAGGGAAAATCCTTTAGTTTCAAGATTTAATGCGAGGTTATAATATAAAACGAGTACGCAATATTGGAATTATTGCCCATATTGATGCAGGTAAAACGACTATTTCTGAACGTATTCTATATTATACTGGCAAATCTCATAAAATAGGTGAAGTTCACGATGGTCAAGCTATCATGGATTGGATGCCTGAAGAAAAAGAAAGAGGCATTACTATTACTTCAGCTGTAACAACCTGTTATTGGCGGAATCATGAGATTCATCTGATTGATACTCCTGGGCATGTAGATTTTACTATAGAAGTTGAGCGTTCTTTAAGGGTATTAGATGGAGCTATTGGTGTTTTTTGTGCAGTAGGTGGGGTAGAACCACAATCAGAAACAGTTTGGCATCAAGCTGATCGTTATCGTGTGCCAAAGATTGCCTTTGTTAATAAAATGGATAGGATTGGTGCAGATTTTTTTGGCACTGTAAATCAAATGGTAGAAAAATTAGGAGCAAATCCTCTAATCCTTCAGCTCCCTCTTGGTACAGAGCAAAATTTTAAAGGTGTGATTGACCTTTTACAGATGAAAGCCATTATTTGGCATGATGAAACTTTGGGTGCTACTTATGAAATGATAGAGATTCCGTCTGAATATGAAGAGATTGCCAAAAAGTATCGAGAAGAACTTTTAGAAAAAGTGGCAGATATAGATGAGCATATTATGGAACTCTATTTAAATGAAATTTCTATCTCTTTAAATGATTTAAAACAGGCTATCAGAAAAGCGACTTTAGAACTTAAACTTGTACCTGTATTATGTGGAGCTGCTTTAAAAAATCGAGGGATTCAACCTCTATTGGATGCTATTGTAGATTATCTTCCTAGCCCTTTAGATATTCCTCCTATAAAGGGTGATAATGCTATTACAGGTAAGTCTGAAATGCGTCCTCCAGATGAAAAAGCTCCATTTTGTGCATTAGCTTTTAAAATCATGTTAGAACAGGGGAGGAAATTGACTTTAGTAAGAGTATATTCAGGGAAAATAAAAATAGGGGAAGAGGTATATAATCCAAGACAGAAGGTTACTGAACGAATTGCCCGTATATTTAGATTACATGCTGATAAAAAAGAAAGGATGGAAGAGGTAAAAGCTGGAGATATTGTTGCCTTTGCCGGTTTAAAACATGTTACTACAGGGGATACTTTATGTGATAAAAATCAACCTATTATTCTTGAACCTATGGATTTTTATAAACCTGTAATTTCTATTGCTGTTGAGCCTAAAACTAAGGAAGATGCTGAAAAGGCTGTTTTTGGTTTAAATAAATTAGCTGAAGAAGACCCAACTTTTCAAGTAAAAATTGATGAAGATACAGGTCAAACTATTATTTCAGGAATGGGTGAATTACATTTAGAAATTATTATTTCCCGTTTGAAAAGAGAATTCCATGCCTGCGTAAATACTGGCAAACCACAAGTAGTTTATAGGGAAACCATTACACAGGAAGCAATGGGTGAGAAGATTTTTAGAAAAGAGCTTGGAACAAATATTCATTTTGGTCATGTGAAAATTAAAGTAAGACCATTAGATCGTGGGATGGGAATTAAGTTTAAGCGTACTATTTCAGAAACAGAAATACCGTCTCATTTTTGGCCTGCTATTGAAGAAGCTTTAGAAAACATTTTACATCAAGGAGTAATAGCTGGTTATCCTATGACAGATATAGAAGTGGAGCTTTGTGGAGGAAGTGTTGAAGAACATGCAACAGAATTGGGTTATCGAGTAGCTGCTTCTCAAGCATTAAAAGAAGCATGTGAGAAGGCAACACCAATTCTACTTGAACCTGTGATGAAACTTGAGGTAGTTTTACCTGATGAGTATTTGGGTGAAGTAATAGGTGATATTAATAGTCGTAAAGGATTAGTAGAAACTATTGAAAGGAAAGGGAAAGTAACAATTGTTACAGCGATTGTGCCATTATCTCAAATGTTTGGTTATTCTACAATTTTGCGTTCTTTGACACAAGGACGTGGCTCTTTCACTATGCAATTTTCACACTTTGATAAAATAGAATAGTTGATTTATTTTTCTGAAAGTTGTAATAATAGTCACCATGAAATATGAAGCTATTATTGGACTTGAAGTCCATGCTCAACTTTTAACAGAAAGTAAAATTTTCTGTGCTTGTTCTACAGAATTTGGTTCACCACCCAATACTCATGTCTGCCCTATCTGTTTAGGCATGCCAGGAGTTTTACCAGTACTTAATAAGCGAGTAGTAGAATTTGCATTAAAGATGGCCTTGGCTACCCATTGTCGGATTAACCGTTACAGTGTATTTGCTCGTAAAAATTATTTTTACCCTGATTTACCGAAAGGCTACCAAATATCTCAATATGAACATCCTTTGGCTGAAGACGGTTGGGTGGAAATAGAAGTAAATGGAAAGAAAAAACGCATTGGTCTTATCCGTATACATATGGAAGAGGATGCAGGCAAACTTATTCATGACCCAATAAGACCTATAAGTTATGTAGATTTTAACCGCACAGGTGTACCTTTAATTGAAATCGTTAGTAAACCAGACATCCGTACTCCAGAAGAAGCAGTAGCTTATCTTAAAAAGTTGCGTAATATTTTACGTTATTTAGGTATTTGTGATGGGAATATGGAAGAAGGTAGTTTTCGCTGTGATGCCAATGTTTCAGTAAGACCATTTGGTAGTGAATCATTTGGGGTTAAAACAGAATTAAAGAATATGAATTCATTTAAACATGTTCAAAGAGCATTAGCTTATGAAATTGAACGACAAATAACTATTTTAGAACAAGGAGGTGAGATTGTTCAAGAAACTCGGCTTTGGGATGAAACAAAAGGTGTTACTCGTTCTATGCGAGGTAAAGAGGAAGCTCATGACTATCGTTACTTCCCAGATCCAGATTTAGTCCCAATAATAATAGAAGAAAGTTGGATAAAAGAAATAGAAAAGGCATTACCAGAGCTTCCAGATGCCAAAAAGGAAAGATTTATGAAGGAATATGGCCTACCACCTTATGATGCAGAAGTATTAACATCTGCTAAAGAATTAGCTGATTATTTTGAATCAGTTGTAAAGGAAAATGTAAATCCTAAAATGGCTAGCAATTGGATTATGTCAGAGCTTTTAGGGAAATTGCATCAAGATAAAAAGGATATCACACAATGTCCGGTAAGTCCAAAGCATATGGCTGAATTAATCCAATTGATAGAAAAAGGCACTATTAGTGGTAAAATTGGTAAAGCTGTTTTTGAAGAAATGTATAATACTGGAAAGTCACCACAAAAGATTGTTGAAGAAAAAGGATTAATGCAAATTACTGATGAAAATATTTTAAGGAAATTAGCAGAAGAAATTATTGCTGCCAATCCAAAACAGGTAGAAATGTATCGTGCAGGTAAGGAGAAGATTCTTGGTTTCTTTATAGGAGAAATGATGAAAAAAACGAAAGGGAGAGCCAATCCTCAACTGGCTAATAGGATCTTTAAAGAGTTATTGCAAAGTAGTTGACGGAAATAGAGATTTTTGTTATCAAAGGGCACTAAAAGTAAAAAATGGGAAGACATAAAAAAATTGAACGGCGCCGAGAGATAGAAAGGCGAAGGAGGAGGCGTTTAAAAAGACTAAAATTAAGAGCCAAAGGGCTCTTACCACCTCCGGAGCCACAGGTAAAAAAAGAAACAAGTAAGGAGGAGTCATAAAAGAGGATGAAAAGGACTTACCAGCCACACATTAAGAGGGGCAAGAGGGTGCATGGATTTCGGGCCAGGATGAAGACAAAAGCTGGTCGTAAGATTTTAAAACGGCGCCGGGCAAAAGGGAGAAAAAGACTTACAGTTTTTAGTTAAAATGCATGAAATTATTTGGGTTTTCCAAAAGGGAACGTATTCGGCGCCAAAAAGAATTCCTGGCTGTTTTAAAGAAAGGAAAGAAGTGGCAAACTTCCCATTTTGTGATTTTTTTAAAGCCCAATACTCAATCATGTACGAGATTAGGTATTAGAGTAGGACGTGATGTAGGGAAGGCAGTGAAAAGAAACCGAATAAAACGATTGATACGAGAATTTTTTCGGTTACACAAATACGAATTACCAGTTGGACATGATGTGGTAATTATGGTAAAAAAAGATGCAACTTCTTTAAGTTACCATCAAGTATGTAAAGAATTATCTCAAGTTTTATGTCAGAGAAAAAGATGAAAGTATTTATCATTTTTTTGATAAAGCTTTATCAAAAAATATTTTCTCCTTTTATCCCATCCTCTTGCCGTTTTTATCCCTCCTGCTCAAATTATGCTATAGAGGCCATTAATCGCTATGGCCTCTTAAAAGGAGGGTTAAAAACGCTCTTACGTGTGGCTAGGTGTCATCCTTTTCATCCTGGTGGATATGATCCTGTAAAATAAAATTTGTTTGGAGAAGATATGGCTTATCGAGCGCTTTTAGCATTTGTGCTTTCTTTATTGGTGATTGTTATTTTTAATTATTTCTTTGCTCCTAAACCTCCTGTTAAAAAAACATTAGAAATAGCAAAGTCTGTTGAGAAAAAAGAAGTAAAGCAAATAAAAGAAATCAAAAAAGAAGCACTTATTTATCCAGAGGAGAAAGCTAAAGGATTAGGAAGAGAGATTATAGTTTCTACACCACTTTATAAAGTAATTTTTTGTGAAAGAGGAGCAAGAATAAAGGGATTTATACTTAAGAAATATCGTCAAACTGTTGATCCATCTTCTTCACCTCAAGAAATCATTTTTAGCAAAGCTCCATATTTACCTTTAGGAATACGTTTCTTACAACAAAAGATCTCTTTAAATAACTTGTTATTTAAAGCAAATAAAATTCATTTAAATGTATCAAAAAAACCTCAAACTTTAAACTTTGTAGCAGAATTAAATGGATTAAATGTTCAGAAACAATTTGTATTTTATCCAGATGATTATCGCATTGATTTTTATTTAAAATTTTTAAATAAAAGCAACAAACCATTTCAAGACAATGTCTCTATAATATTAGCAAATCAATGGTTAAATAAAACAAAATATGGCTTTTATGGTGGAGTTGCCTTTATAAATAAAAAGTTTGAAGAGATAAAGATGAAAAAAATAAAGGGGGAGGTGATAAAGACAGGAGAACTTCTTTGGGCAGGTTTAAGTGATAAGTATTTTACAACACTTATTATTAATCCTGAAGAAAAAAAAGGCACTTTTATTCTTCAGAAAAAAAAGGACACTTTACTAGGAGAATTGATAATACCACCGATAGAAATAAAACCTAATGAAGAAAAAACAATTTCTTTTTTGCTTTATTTTGGGCCAAAGGAGATAAAAAGGCTTAAAAAATTAGGGTTTCATCTGGATAATGTGGTTCAATTTGGTTTTTTTGCTCCATTAGTTAAAATATTATTATATGCACTTAATTGGTTTTATAAATTTACTCACAATTATGGTATAGCTATCATTTTGCTCACTATTGTTATAAAAATTCTCTTTTGGCCTCTTACTCACAAAAGTTTTAAATCTATGCAAGACTTACAAAAGTTGCAGCCCCATATTGCTAGAATTAGAAAACAATACAAAGATGATAAAGAGGCGTTAAATAGAGAATTGATGAATCTTTATCGCACTTATAAAGTGAATCCTTTTGGAGGATGTCTTCCTATTTTTCTACAAATCCCAGTATTTTTTGCATTATATAAGCTTCTCTTACATGCTATTGAATTAAGGCATGCTCCATTTATTACTTATTTGCCATTTACTAAAAAAATCTGGTTAGCAGATCTTTCAGCTAAAGATCCATATTATATTACACCTATTTTAATGGGTATTTCAATGGTTGTACAACAAAAGATGACGCCAAGTAGTTTAGATCCAAAACAGTCAAAATTCATGTTGCTTGTACCTATATTTTTCACTTTCCTTTTCTTGAATTTTCCTTCAGGTTTAGTGCTTTATTGGTTAGTGAACAATATTCTTTCCATCATTCAACAATTTTACATTAACCGAAAAATTAAATGATGGAGGCAGCGATGGAAACCTATGAATTTGAAGGAAAAACAGTAGAGGATGCCATTAATAAAGCATGTGAAACTTTAAAAGTTAAAAGAGAAGATTTGGAAATAGAGGTTATTTCTGAAGGGAAAGCTGGCATTTTTGGATTAGTAGGGTTAAAAAAAGCTAAAATCAAAGTAAACTTTAAAAAGACTAAAGAAAAGGCAATCGAACTTGCTCGTGAAATGCTTGAAAAATTGTTATCCTATTTTCCAATGCCTACAAAAATTGAAACAGAAATAACTGAAAAAGAAGTTAGATTTAACATTATTGGAGATGGTTCAGGAATATTGATTGGAAAGCAGGGACAAACACTTTCTGAACTTGAACATCTTTTCCAAAAAATGGTACAAAAACAATGGAAGGGTGTATTGCCTGTAAGAATTGTATTAGATGCAGAGGGGTATCGCAAAAGACGAGTAAATAGTTTGATAGAATTAGCTAAAAAACTTGCAGCAAGAGTAAAGAAAACAGGAAAAGTATTTTCCACTTCTCCTTTACCTGCTTCAGAAAGAAAGATTATTCATTTAACATTACAAAAAGATAAACAAGTAAAAACAGAAAGTGTAGGAGAAGGAGAATTAAAGCGAGTCAATATTATTCCATTGCAACGGAAGCATACTAGATGGCAGCCACAACAAACGAATAAGAGCTAAAGTTTTTTTAATACAGATTGAACTTTATCTTCTATAGTTGCAGTTTTGTCACGGCGGTCGTCTATTTTTATAAAGGTAACAACACGCTTGATCTCATTTTTGAAACAAGCTTCATGCATTTGGCGTATAATTGATAAAATTACATCTAAATCTCCTTCAATAACAGTACCCATAGGTGTAATTTCATATTTTAAACCACTTTTTTTCAATACTTCAAGACTAGCTACAACATAATCGCCTACACTAGGAGTGGATGTTCCCAAAGGGATAACGCTAACTTCAACAATTGCCATTTTTTACCTCACTCAAAATTTTTTAAAGGACATTTTTTACAAATAGGCTTTGGACGACAATAATTTTTCCCAAGTGCAACAAAAAGGGCATGGTATTCATTAAATAATGCTTCATCTTCTGGTAAATGATTTATAAAAAAAGCCCTTATCTCTTCATAATCATATTCTTCTGGTATAAGATTATGTCGAGATAAAATTCTTTTTGTATAAGTATCTACAACAAAGGTAGGTTTTTTGCCTGCATAAAGAAGGATACTATCTGCTGTTTCAGGACCAATGCCTGGAATTTTAAGAAGTTTTTGTCGAATTTTTTCTACATCTTCTTTAAACATTTTTTCTAAGCTTCCTTCATATTCTTCAAAAAGAAATTTAAGAAAGTTTTTTAAACGTTTGGCTTTAATATTAAAAAATCCAGCTGGACGAATGAGCTCTTTTAGATAAGAATAAGGTAATTCAAAAAGTGCTTTTGGTGTCAATACATTTGCTTTTTTCAAATTATTAATAGCTTTTTCAACATTTTTCCAATTAGTATTTTGAGTAAGAATAGCTCCAACAATAATTTCAAATGGTGTTTCTCCTGGCCACCAATGTTGAGGCCCAAATGTGTTATAAAGAATATGAAAAATTTCCATAAGTTTTTGACCAATAAAAGTGGTTGGAAATCCTTTATAATTCATATTGCTTATTTAAAAGATTAATTCCTTTTTTCAACCTCTCTATTACTCTTTCCTTTCCTAGTACTACCATTATTTCAAATAAACCAGGGCTAACTGTACGTCCAGTTAAAGAGACCCTGATTGCCTGTGCAAAATTTCTTGGTTTTAATCCATACTTTTCTTGAATATTCCTAAATGTTTTTTCTAATTTTAATTCATCTAATACAGGCATCTCTATAATAGCACTTAACATCTCTTCTAAAGCAGGTTTTATTTCTGGTATTAAAAATTTTTCCACTGCCTTAGAATCATATTTGGGTTCTGGTAGGAAATAAAAATCTGCCATTTCTGCCATTTCTTCTAATGTTTTTGCCCTTGTATTTAAAGTCCTTACTACTTTTATAACATAATCTTTAGGAGTAGGAGGATAATTCTTTTTATTCAAAAAAGGTATAAGAAGCTCAGCTAAATTTTCATCTTTTAATTCTTTAATATAATGAGCATTAAGCCAAAGGAGCTTTTCAAAATTAAATATTGCTGGTGATTTGCCTATCCGAGAAATGTCAAATTTTTCAATTAACTCCTCAAGACTAAAAATTTCTTGATCCCCATAAGACCAACCTAAACGTACTAAGAAATTTACTAATGCCTGTGGTAAAAAACCTTTTTCTCTATATTCCAAAATAGATGAAGCACCATGTCTTTTGCTCAATTTGCTTTTGTCTGGCCCTAAAATCATAGGAACATGAGCAAATTGAGGAGGTTTATAACCTAAGGCTTGATAAAGCTGTAATTGTTTTGGTGTATTATTAATATGGTCATCACCACGGATTACATGAGTAATACCCATTAATGCATCATCTACAACAACGACGAAATTATAAGTAGGAGTACCATCACTACGTTGAATAATCCAGTCATCAAGCTCTGCATTGTTAAAGATAATTGGCCCATGAATTAAATCATTTAATATTGTTTCTCCTACAAGATTGCTTTTAAAACGCACTACTGCCCCAGGCTTAGGTGGCAGATTTTTATAACGACAAGTGCCATCATAACGGGGTTTTTTCCCTTGAGCCAATGCTTTTTGCCGCTTTCTTTCTAATTCCTCTGGTGAGCAATGACAATAATATGCCTTTCCTTCAGAAAGAAGACGTTCAATATGTTCTTTATAAATATTTAATCTTTCTGATTGAAAGTATGGCCCTTCATCCCAGTTAAGTCCAAGCCACTTTAAACCTTCTATGATATCTTCCACATATTCTTTTTTAGAACGAACCTTATCTGTATCCTCAATCCTTAAAATAAATTTTCCTTTATGATGACGGGCAAAAAGCCAATTAAATAATGCTGTTCTTGCTCCACCAATATGAAGATAACCTGTAGGACTAGGGGGAAAACGAGTTATAATCATTTTACAATAATTCCGGCATATCCAACCACTTGATTAAGATCACCTGTAATATCACCTGAGGTAGCATAATTTATAAGCTCTGCTTTTTTTGCCCCAAGAGCAATAGCAGTAATGAGCATAACTGTAGTAGGGATTACACCACACATAGTAATATGTTCTGCAATAACAATGTCATAAAGATCATTAGGATTAAGAGAAAGTATTTTATCAATAGCTAATTTATCTTTCTTTTTTGCTATCTCATGTGATTCATAATGGGTCATATCGCTGCTTGCTATAATAAGCACAGGCTTTCCATAACTTTTTATTGCCCTAGCCAAACCATTGCCTAACAATTCACATTTACTATAAAGGGTATGAGCGAGCACAATAGGAACAAAGCTAAAATCTTTTTTTAGATATTGCAAAAATGGCAATTGAACTTCAATTGAATGTTCAAAACGATGAGCATATTCATCTATAGTAAAAAGTCTTTCTTCTTTTAAAATTAAATTGGCAAGCTCTTCATTAATTGGAACTTCACCAAATGGTGTAAGCCAACTACCTTTATTCATAACAGCAAAGGCATCCCCCATTCCTGTATGATTAGGACCAATTATAATTGCCGTATCTGGTATAATTATCCTTCCATAAACTTCTCCTGCTACTTTACCACAAAATACATAACCAGCATGAGGTACCATTATTCCAATAACTTCTGTCTTCTTTAATCCTTTTGGTATATATTCTTCCATATAATCACGTAATACATCTGGCTCATATGGATAAAATTGACCAGCAACAATAGGCTTTCTTATCATCACAAACTCCTTTTATTTTTGAAAAACTATAACATAGTCATAATTTTAGAGCAAGAAATTATTCTAGTCTTGGGTCAAGGGCATCCCTTATAGCTTCACCTAAAAGATTATAAGCAAGAACCGTTAAAAGTATAGCTAGACCTGGAAAGACAGAAAGCCACCAGGCTATCTCCAAATTATCCTTTCCAGCAGTCAACATATTACCCCAACTAGGAGCTGGTGGCTGTACACCAATACCTAAAAAACTCAAAGCAGCCTCTGTAAGAATAGCTCCAGGAATACCCAAAGTAGCTGAAACAAGAATAGGGGCAATAGCATTAGGTAAAAGATGAACTAAAATAATGCGAATATCACTTGCCCCTATAGCTTTAGCAGCTAATACAAATTCTCTTTCTTTAAGGCTTAAAAATTCAGCACGTACCAATCTAGCCACACCCATCCAGCTAGTTAAGCCAATCACCACCATTATATTCCAAATACTTGGTTCTAAGAAAGCGATAACAGCTAAGATGAGAAAAAAACTGGGGAAACAGAGCATAATATCTACTAATCTCATTATTATAGCATCTATAATTCCTCCATAATATCCAGCTAAAGCACCAAAAAAAGTGCCAATAATAACTGCAATGCCTACAGCAACAAATCCCACTTTAATAGAAATCCTTGTTCCATAAATCAGACGCGAAAGTACATCTCGACCAAGCATATCTGTGCCTAAAGGATGGGCTTTTGAAGGAGGTAAAAGCACTGCCTTTGTATTAACTTCCAATGGGTCATAGGGAGCAATCCAAGGGGCAAAAAATGATATGAAAAAAAGGAAAAGAAGAAAAATAGCAGAAATTATACCTAATTTGTTATTTAAAAATCTTTCCCAAAATTTATACATTTTACTTTCCTACCCTAATTCTTGGGTCTACTAAGGCATAACTTATATCAGCAATTAAATTGCCAAGTAGTGTCAATACTGCACCAATAACAAGACATCCCATAATCGTAGGATAATCTCTGGACATAACACTGGCATAAAATAATTGACCCATTCCAGGAATAGCAAAGATAGACTCAAAGATAACACTACCACCAATTAATCCTGGCACAGAAAGACCTAAGATGGTGATAACAGGTAAAAGGGCATTCTTTAAGGCATGTTTGTAGATTACTGCTTTTTCAGGTAAGCCTTTTGCCCTAGCAGTAAGTATATAATCTTGCCTTATTACCTCAAGCATACTGGCACGGACAAATCGAGAAAGACCTGCTAAACCACCAAAGGCAGAGACAAAAACAGGTAAGATTAAATGTTTAGTTAGATCTAAAAACTTGCTAAAAGGGTTTAGTGTTTCATAGTTTAAAGATTTAAGACCTGAAAGTGGTAGCCATCCTAATTTGATGCCAAAGAGCATCATAAGTAAAAGTGCAAGCCAAAATCCAGGTGTAGCATATCCAATAAATACAATTACTGTTGTTATTTTATCAAAAAGGCGACCATGTTTGACAGCAGCTATTACTCCTAATGGAATAGCAACAATAAAGATAAGAAACATAGAAAGTAGATTAATGGTAATGGTTATAGGAAGACGCTCTTTGATTTTCTCCCAAACAGGTCTTCCATCAGGAGAAAAACTACGACCAAAATCTAGCTTAAGTAACCTTTTTAACCAAAGCCAGTATTGTTCATAAAGTGGTTTATCTAAGCCATAAAGCTTTTTTAATTTTTCTTGAAATTCTGGAGAAACCTTTGGATTAAATTCAGTATAAATATCCACAGGACTGCCTGGAGCAAGATGGATCACAATAAAAGAGATAAGTGTGATACCTAAAAATAAGGGGATCATAAAAAGAAGACGCTTTAATAGATAGAAAAGCATCCTTTTATATCTTTACAAAATAAGCTTCCTGTTTTCTTTTTGAAATCAACAGCAATTTTATGAGATTTAATCATAGAGAAAACATTTTGCAAGGGGATTGGCCATTTGTTTTCTAAAAGACTTACATTCATAATTTTTAATATAACAATACCACAAATATCAAATGTATAAGCAAGACCACCCTCAAAGACCTTAGCAGCTCTTTGCAAAAAATATGGCAATTTTTGAGGTAAATAGCAGCTAGGAGATATAGTTAAATTTTTTGGTTTATCTATTGATAAATTTTTTACCCAAAGTGCAGTTTTCCCCACTATTTCAAGACAGAGTCTTTTTCTTTTAATAAATTTTTTTAATTCATAAGGATGCCAGTTTAAAGAACCTATTAAGTCTTTGCAAAAGGTATAGCCAAACTCTAATTCAAAATTTCTTTTTAAGATACGTACAGCTATAAGATTTTCTGGATATGGTAATAAAAATCCTAAAGCAAATGCACCACCTAAAAGCGCCCCACAAGTTAAACGCATGCCAGCCAATCCACCTCCAAATCCACCACTTGCACTTAAAATTAAATGCATTGTTTTTTTATCAAAAGCTAAACTAGCCTTAATGACTGCCTGACTTCATGTATAACCAAGGCGCATATAATGTCTTGCAGCTTCCAAAGGACTCATCTCAAATGAATACAATCTCCAGCAAAAATACTTTTTAAAGATCCTTCTGAAGTTTTTATTAAAAGAGCACCATAGGCATCAATATCTATTGCCTTACCTATTATTTCTCCATTTATTGTTATAACTTTCACTATCTTATTTAAAGTAGCAGAAAGCCTTTTCCATTCTTCTAATAAATCAGCTTTATTTAATAAAGCTTGAGTCTCTTTTAACTCTTCCAACAAAGAATAGAAAAAACTTTTTCTATCAACTTCTTTTCCTAATATTTCTTTTAGGGAAATTGCCGTTTCTTCTTGTTTAGAGATAATGTTATTTACATTTATACCTATTCCCAAATTAACATAATTTATTTTATCTATCTCTGCATCCATCTCAGCTAAAATACCACATATCTTTTTACCATTAACTAAAACATCATTAGGCCATTTCAATTCTGCCTTTAAATTAAAAAGCTTTCTGATTGTCCTTGCTACAGCTATTGAAGCCATCAAATTTATTCTTGGAGCATATAAAGGAGTAATTTTTGGTCTTAAAATAACAGTAAAATAAATTCCACCTTTTGAAGAAAGCCATTTTCTGCCCAATCTTCCTTTACCCTGAGTTTGAGTTTCTGCAATTATGATTGTCCACTCCTTTGCTCCCTCTTTAGCCATTTTTCTAGCAATATTCATAGTTGAATCAAGTTCATTGAAATGGAAAATTTTTTCTTCCCAGCCAGGAAACTCATAAGGAAGTAATAAATCAGGAGAAGAGATTAAACGATAACCTTTTTGTGAAGCATCTATTATATAACCATCCTGTTGTAAGTTGCGAATATGTTTCCAGACAGAAACTCTTGAAATACCCAATTTTTTACTTAAAAATTCACCAGAAACATATTTAGGATTTTCTTTTAAGAATTTTAAAATCTTTTGTCTTGTTTTTTTAACCATCAAAAAATTTACCTTGATATGTATCTTTTTCCTCTAATGTATTCTTAATTAAATTAAGTGTTTCTCTTTTTCTCAATGACCAATCTGGAGCAACAAGCTCTTCTGGTCTTGGATCACCCATAAGTCTTTGGACAACAATATCTTTTCTGAGTCTTTCAAGACAAGAAACCAAAATTTCAATAAATTCTCTTTGCTCAAGAGGTCTATATTTTCCTTCACGATATAATTTTTCCATAAGTGTACCTTTTACTATATAAAGATGATGAAATTTAATACCATGTATTGGAAGCTTAGATAAAGCATCTACTGTTGCTAACATATCCTCTTTTGATTCCCCAGGGAGTCCTAAAATAATATGGACACAGATAAGTATATTTCTTCCTGTTGTTATCTCTATTGCTTTTAAGAAATCTTCATAAGTGTGTCCACGTCGAATAAATTCTAATGTACGATTATGAATAGACTGCAATCCATATTCTATCCAAACATGATATTTATCTGTATAACTTTGGATCAATTTTAAGATTTCTTCATCCACACAATCAGGTCTTGTACCAATAGCAAGTCCAATTATGTCAGGGTCAGAGACTGCTTCATCATAAATGGTTTTAAGCTTATAAATTGGTGCATAAGTATTGCAAAAGGATTGAAGATAGGCAATAAATTTTTTTGCTTTAAACCTTTTTTTTAAAAAAATTTTCCATTGTTTTATTTGCTCACTAATAGATATACCTCTTGCATAAGCTCCAGTACCAGAACCATAAGGATTGCAGTAAATACATCCTCCCTTTCCTTTTGTGCCATTTCTTGTAGGGCAGGTAAGCCCTGCATCAAGAGGGATTTTATGGACACGACAACCAAATACTTTTTTAAAAAAGGAATTTAAAGAATAGTAACGTTCTCTCATAAAATATTTAAATGATTTTGTAAGTCTTCCGCATCTTGAATTCTGTTTGTTTACCTTTATTCCATTGACTTACTGGTCTTAAATAACCTACACTTCGAGAAAAAACTTCACAAACTGTTCCACAAGTGGGGCACTTATCAAATTTTCCTTTCAAATAGCCACATCTTGGACAGATAGAAAATGTAGGAGTAATAGTAAAGTAAGGCAATTTATAATTTTCTACAACTTTTTTTATTAATTGTTTCACTGAATCAATATCAGGTAATGATTCTCCTAAAAATATATGCAATACTGTTCCTCCTGTATATTTACTTTGAATTTCATCTTGTAGTTCCAAAACCTCAAATACATCGTCAGTATAATTTACTGGTAATTGAGTAGAATTTGTATAATAAACACCACTTCCTTCACCTTGAGTAATAATATCAGGGAATTGTTCTTTATCCAAAAGGGCTAAACGATGGCAAGTACTTTCTGCTGGAGTAGCTTCTAAATTATAACTGTTTCCTGTCTCAGCTTGAAACTTAAGCAATTTTTCTCTTATAAAATCAAGTACTTTAATAGTAAAAGCAATCCCTTTTTTATCAGCAATTGTGCAGCGAAAAGGTTTAAAATTAAGCAATGCTTCATTCATACCCAAAATGCCAATAGTAGAAAAATGATTTTTCCAATAATTTCCAAAACGTTTTTTTATATCCCT
Source organism: Candidatus Desulfofervidus auxilii (assembly GCA_030262725.1). Classification (NCBI taxonomy): domain Bacteria; kingdom Pseudomonadati; phylum Thermodesulfobacteriota; class Candidatus Desulfofervidia; order Candidatus Desulfofervidales; family Candidatus Desulfofervidaceae; genus Candidatus Desulfofervidus; species Candidatus Desulfofervidus auxilii. Next base: position 94,632 of record JAJSZS010000002.1, read on the forward strand.
TAAATAATGGCGAGAATAAGGATAAAGTCCCATTTCAGTAAATCTTTCTATGACCTTTCTCTTTATCTCTAATGCCTCCTTTGCCATAAACATAATGTCTTCAAGGCGGTCAAAAAATTCTTTTTCTGTCTTTGAAAGATAGCCAATTCTTGGCATATTAATTGTGATTACGCCAATTGAACCTGTTAAAGGATGTGATCCAAACAAAGCTCCACCTCTTTTTTTAAGTTCATTTAAGTCAAGTCTTAAACGACAACACATGCTCCTTGCATCCTCTGGGCGCATATCAGTATTAACAAAATTGGCAAAATAAGGGATACCATAACGTCTTGTCATCTCCCAAATAGATTTATAATGCTCATTTTCCCATTCAAAATCTTTTGTAATGTTGTATGTAGGAATAGGAAAGGTAAAAGGTCTTCCTTTTGCATCCCCCTCAGTCATTACTTCAGCAAATGCCTGATTAAATATATCCATTTCTTTTTGAAATTCTCCATAAGTAACATTTTTTAATTCTCCACCAATAATGACAGCTTCATTTTTCATAAAATCTGGCACTTTTAGATCCAAAGTAATATTTGTAAAGGGGGTTTGAAAACCTGTGCGTGTGGGAATATTCATATTAAATAAAAACTCTTGCAATGCCTGTTTAACTTGTTTGTAATTTAAGCCATCGTATCTGATAAATGGGGCAAGATAGGTATCAAAATTTGAAAATGCCTGTGCACCAGCAGTTTCTCCTTGTAAAGTAAAAAAGAAATTAACTATCTGACCTAAAGCAGTGCGGAAGTGTCTAGCTGGTTTAGATTCTACTTTTCCTGTAACTCCACCAAATCCAATCATTAATAAATCTTTTAAATCCCAGCCACAACAATATGCACCAAGAAAATCTAAATCATGGATATGAAAATCACCCTGATGATGGGCAGAGGCAATCTCTTTTGGATAAATCTGAATAAGCCAATATTCTGAAATAGTTTTCCTTAAAATATAGCTATTTAATCCTTGTAATGAAAAAGCCATATTGGAATTTTCCCTAACAAGCCAATCAGATTGTGTTAAATACTCTTGGATTAATTTTATTGGGTCTAAAAGTTTCCTTATCTCTCTTAATTGATGATGTTGATGACGATAAATAATATAAGCCTTAGCAATCTCATATAAGCGGTTATCTACAAGAACAAATTCTACAATATCTTGGATTTCCTCTACTTCTGGCAATTTTTTCTCATCATATTGTTTTTCAAGTATCTCAATGACTTGTTTAGCTAATTTTTGAGCAAGCAAATAATCATCTTTGCCTACTGCTTTTATAGCCTTATAAATTGCCTGAGTAATCTTTTCTGGATTAAAAGGTTCTATTCTTCCATCTCTTTTTATAATGCTTTTAAGCATTATTCTCTTACCTCACAGAATTTAACAAATTTTTTTGCTTTTTCTTTTAAAAAAGCAATTTCAGAGCGAGATAATGGGTGCAAATGTGAACAATCTTTAAGAGTATTTTCTAAACGACATACTTGCAAATAATATCTTTTTGCACCTTCAATAAGCTTAAAAATTTTTTCAAAATCTTCTTTATTTAAAGCAGGATAAAGTGTTGTGCGAAATTCATAATTAGGGAATTTTTTTATAATCCTTATAGATTCAAGAATTTTTTTTATATCTACTTTTACTCCTACCACTTCTTCATATCTTTCTAATGGTGCCTTTATATCCATAGCAATATAATCTATTGCTTTTTTTTCAATGCATTTAACAATTACCTCTGGTAAAGCACCATTTGTATCAAGTTTTATTAAAAAATTCATTTCTTTTATCTTTTTCATATATTCTATTAAATCAGGCTGTATTGTAGGCTCTCCTCCACTAAAGACTACTGCATCAATAAATCCTTTTCTTTTTTTAAGATAAGATTCAATTTCAGAAAAAGGAATAGGAGGTGGAAAATATTCTTTTAATATAAGAGGGAGATTATAACAATATGCACAACGAAAATTGCAACCAACAGTAAAAATAACACTGCATATTTTTCCTGGATAATCAGAAAGACTAAATTTTTCAAATCCACCTATATACACTTCAAATCTCTTTTGCTGCCATTTCTACTTCCTCTGCCATCTTATTTTTCATTTTTTCAAGTGTGCTTTGCAATTCAGGATCATTTAATGCCAGGATTTGTGCTGCTAAAATAGCAGCATTTTTTGCTCCATTTTTCCCTACACTTACTACTGCTACTGGCACACCAGCAGGCATTTGCACTGAAGAAAAAAGTGCATCCAAACCATTAAATGGTGGTGCAGATAATGGTACAGCAATTACTGGTAAAGTAGTATGAGCAGCTATTACTCCTGCTAGATGATTAGCATAACCTGCAGCTGCAATGATTACTTTTATCCCCTTTTCTTTTGCAGTTTTAGCATAATTAATAGTACGCTGCGGACTACGATGAGCAGAAGCTACAGTTATTTCACAAGGAATAAGCAATTCTTGTAATATCTTTTTTGTCTCAAGCATAATTTCTTTATCAGAAATACTACCCATTACTATACCTACAAATCTGCCCAGATGTTTTAATGCCTTAAAGCCAATATCTTTTCTATAATGGACTGCTTCAAAATGAATATGTTTTACTGCTTCATATGCATGAGCAATAGCTGAAGGCAATGTTTTACCTTTTGCTGTTATTCCTAACACCCTACCACCACTTGTATAAAAATTGCCATCTTTATAAGTTGTACCAGCATGAAAAACTACTACATCTTCCATCTTTTCTACAGTTTCAAGACCAGAAATGACTTTCCCTTTTTCATAACTACCCGGATAACCACCTGAAGCCATCACCACACACACAGCAGGAGAGGAATCAATCTCTAATGTTTTTTCTTTTAACTTACCATCTACTACTGCATTTAAGACCTCTACCAAATCACTTTTTAACCGCATTAAAATAGGCTGGGCTTCTGGATCACCAAAACGACAATTAAACTCAAGCACCTTTGCCTTTCCATTTTTAATAATTAAACCTGCATAAAGAACCCCTTTATATGGAAAACCTTCTGCTGCCATACCTTTAATAGTAGGATAAATAATGTCTTTCATAATATGCGCTTCTACTTCAGGAGTAACTACAGGTGCAGGTGAATAAGCCCCCATCCCTCCAGTATTAGGTCCTTTATCATCATCAAATACAGGCTTATGATCCTGAGAAGATGGAAAAGCAACAACATTTTCTCCATCAGTCAAAACCAAAAAAGATGCCTCTTCTCCTTCTAAAAATTCTTCAATAACTACCTTTTCACCTGCTTTACCAAATACCTTTTTTACCATAATTAAATCAACAGCTGCTAATGCATCTTCAAGTGTTTTTGCTGGAATTGCCCCTTTTCCTGCAGCTAATCCGTCTGCTTTAACTACAATAGGAGCACCTTTTTCTTTGATATATGCTTTAGCTTTATCTGGTTCAGAAAATACAACAAAATCTGCAGTAGGAATATTGTATTTACGCATGAATTCTTTTGCAAAAACTTTACTTCCTTCAATTTTAGCTGCTTCTTTTGTAGGCCCAAATATCCGTAATCCCCTTTTTACAAATTCATCTACAATACCAAGCACTAATGGCTCTTCTGGACCAACTATAGTTAAATCAATGCCTTCTTTTTCAGCAAAATCAGCCAAAGATTTAATATCATTAGCTTTTATAGATAAACAGGTAGCAAGCTTACCAATGCCACCATTTCCTGGAGCACAAAAAATTTCTTTTACTAAAGGTGATTGAGCAATCTTCCATACCAAAGCATGTTCCCTTCCACCACCTCCAATAACTAATACTTTCATAAAAAACCCCTTTAAGTAAGTTTCATACCTACATGAAGTTCAGCAGCAGCTGCCATACTCCACTCAAGCATCTTTCTTGCTCCATCTAAAAACTTAGCAATTTGACTATCATATTCGCTTGTTAAAGTAAAAACTTTTTGAGCCAATTTTAAACGAGTAATTCCACGTACACCACCATGTGTTTTTATTTCTTCTATTATCTTTGAATAATCATTAGGATCACATACTACAACAACATGAGGAAAGTTTTTAGCTGCTGCCCGTAAAAGAGCAGAGCCACCAATATCTATTTCTTCTAATACTTTTGTAAGTGGAATATTCCCTTTTTCAGAAATACTTTTAAAATCATAAAGATTAACAACAACCATATTAATAGGTTTAATATCTTGTTTTCGCAATTCTTCACAATGTTCTTTTTTTTCTAATTGAGCAAGAATGCCACCAAATATTTTAGGATGTAATGTTTTAACACGTCCATTTAAGATTTCTGGAAAACTTGTATAATCACTTACTTCTATTACTGGAATATTCGCTTTTTTCAAGAATTCAGCAGTACCACCTGTAGAAACAATTTCTACATCTTGGTCTGTTAAAAACTTGGCAAATTCAACAATGCCTTCTTTATTTGTCACACTAATTAGGGCACGTTCAATTCTTACAATATTTGCCATAATTACCTCCTTTTTAATTGCTTATTGCTTATTAACGTTTTAAATAATTTAAGTCAAGTCTTAGCTTACTTGACCAATAGTGTCTTCAACTTACTCAAGTGGCGTGCTTCCTCCACAGGCAAAGGCTACTGTAAAAGTATCTTAGCATCTTCTTTAAGTAGTTCGGCTATCTTGCGTTTTTCCTCTTCATTTTTTGAGAGACGTGGCACAGAGCCTGTTGGATGGGGTATACCTATTATTCCATTTACATAAAAGTCTTTGAACTTAAAGGATTGATATAATCTATATAATCTATTACTTGGTTTGGATGAACGATAATCAATCATTAATTGACTTGTTTCCTGGTTTAGAATTTTTAACAGTCTCTCAAGAACACTGAAGGCTTCACAGAATATTACTCGAGGTTTAGCCACTTCAATGAACTCCTTAATCCTTTTCTCGCAAAAAGATTCAATTTCTTTTTTTAGATTGGCTTCAATTTCGTTCCATTGCTTCTCACCTTTACTTCGGAAGAAATTCAGGTTTGTTTTTACCGATTGCTTTAATTCTTGTTCAAGGCCGGCTTTTTCAAAAATGTACCTCATTGTCTTTGCCAAGAGGTAATTTTCTTTAAAATATTCATGCTCAAGTGGTATTTTTGAGTCTCTTGTTTCATCAAAACAGCTTTCATCTCCTCCAGGATTGATTCCGATTAACATGAATTGTGGATTTTGGCTGACAGGAGAATAAAATACACTAAAACCAGATTTCCAAAGAGAAGAATACTCGGGATACTTGTCTTGTAGCTCCTTCCAATACCTTTGAACATTATCAAGTATTTCTTTAGCTTTTTCAAAAACATCCATTTCTCCAAGCCTCCTTATACATTTTATATTTTATGCTTTTTAGCATAGGAATTCCATAAGGGCAATTCCACAAACACACAAAAAATTGAATAATTGTAAGAACAGGAGAATGCAAACTCCAGGAAGGTGGATCACCATTGTCAAGATAGAAAATTATATGGTAGTGTGATACATGAAAATTTGTGCACTCTGGTAGGAAAAATCATATTATGAAAAAGAAATTTGGTTTTAGCGGTTGCCCTCTTTATGAATAACCTAAAGAAAGTAATTACTTGGTATGAGCTATTAGCTATAGGAGTAGGTGGTATTTTAGGTACTAGTTGGGTTTATTTAAATACAAAGTTTTATGCTGAATATGGACCAGGTAGTGTAATCTTTGGTTTTTTTATAGCTACTGTTATAGCAACATTTGTTTCTTTTTCTTATGCAGAGTTAGGGTCTGCATTAAAAAGGGAAGGGGGAGAAATTGTATTTGCCTACGCAGCTTTTGGTTTAAAAGGTGCATTTATTGCAGGATGGTCATTATTTACTGCTTATACTACCTGTGTATGCTTTTATGTGCCAGCAGCAGGCTATCTTTTTGATTGGTTTTTCCCAAAGCTTAATACTATTAAACTTTGGACAATTGCTGGAACACCTGTATATTTGCCCAGTTTATCCCTTGGCATTTTTCTTGTTATCTTTTTCTTTGCCTTAAATTATAGAGGTGTTAAATTAGCCACTTTACCTCAGTTCTTTATGACTTCTTTATTATTAGGACTTGGCATAATACTGTTTTTTATAGCTATAATTTATGGCTCATTTCATAATATAAAACCTCTTTTTTTAAAAAATCCTTTAAAATACACAGTACGATTTGCTCTTTTAGCTATGACTTATTTAACAGGCTTTTCTACATTGACTATGCTTGGAGAAGAAAGTGCTGTAGAGGAAAGGATGTTTGGAAAAGTTATTGTATTATCAATAATTATAGCTGGTCTATTTTATATCATCATGATGAGTGGTGGTGCTATATTATTTCCTTGGCAAAAGACCATAGAATTGGAAAAGGGAATGATTGATGAATTTTATCTTCTTTTTAAACCTTTAGGAATAATAGCTTGGTTTATCTCACTTTTGGGTATGCTTACTAGCTTAAATGGCCTTATGCTAGCTGCTTCAAGGACAATCTTTGTTATGGGAAGGGCTGGTATAGTGCCTATTTCTTTTTCTTTTATTCATAAAAAATATAAAACACCTAAAAATGCACTTATATTTGTATTAATAATCGCTATAATCCTTGGCATGCTAGGTAAAAAAGCTCTAATTTGGTTTTTAGATATTGGCGGGATAAGTATAGGTATAGCATGGATATTATGCGTATTATCGGCACTAAAATTACGTAAACAAAATCCAAACCTTAAAAGACCTTATAAAGCTCCATTTATATTTATTATCTCTCCTATATCCTTATTAATAGTAACTTTAATATTTATTGTTTCTCTTACACCAAAAACACCTTTAAGCCTTAACTGGCCTTATGAATACAGCATATTATTTATATGGTTTATTTTAGGAATAATTATGTATTTATTTTCTAAAAAAAGATGGAAAAATCTAAATGAAAAGGATATTGCTAAAGAATTGTTAGGTGAATATTATAAGTCAATAATGGGTTGAAAAGTACATTTTATGAGATAAAATCCAAAAGAGGCCTTCCATGAAACCCATTATTTTAGGCACAGCTGGACATATTGATCATGGGAAAACACAGTTAATTAAGGCTTTAACAGGTATAGATACAGATAGGCTTAAAGAGGAAAAAGAACGTGGTATTACTATTGAATTAGGCTTTGCCTTCCTCAATTTACCAAATGGTCAACTCCTTGGTATTGTAGATGTCCCAGGACATGAAAAATTTGTCCATCACATGGTGGCTGGAGCTGCTGGAATGGATTTGGTTGCTTTAGTAATTGCAGCAGATGAAGGAGTTATGCCTCAAACAAAGGAACATTTAGAAATTTGTTCTCTTTTAAAAGTAAAACGTGGGCTTGTTGTGATTACCAAAATAGATATTGTTGAACCTGAATGGCTGGAACTTGTTGAGGAAGATGTAAAAGAATTCTTAAAAGGTACATTTTTAGAAGGGGCACCAATAGTTAAAGTTTCTTCAATAACAGGTGAAGGGATCCCTGATCTAATAAAAACTTTAGAAAAGCTTGTTACAGAAGTAGAACCTAAACCTAGTACTGGTCTTTTTCGTTTACCAATTGATCGCGTATTTACTATAAAAGGCTTTGGCACTGTAGTAACTGGTACAGCTATTGGTGGAAGTGTGAAAATAGGAGATACACTTATGATTTATCCTTCAGAAAAAAAAACAAAGGCTCGCAATATTCAAGTACATAATAAAGATGTTTCTCAAGCATTTGCTGGACAAAGAACTGCTATAAATCTTCAGGGCTTAGAAAAAGAAGAAATCAATCGAGGGGATATAATTGCTCCACCTGATACACTTATACCCTCATTTATGCTGGATGCCTTTTTAGAAATATTACCAAGTGCTCCAAAATCGTTTAAAAATCGCGCTTTAGTAAGACTTCATCTTTATACAGCCGAAATTCCAGCACAGACTGTTATTTTAGATAAAGATGAATTAAAACCAGGTGAAACTGGTTATGTGCAGTTTCGATTAAAAAAACCTGCTGTTGCCTTACCTGGAGATAGATTTGTTATTAGAAGTTATTCACCGATAATAACCTTAGGTGGAGGCATAATATTACACCCTACACCAGCTAAACATAAAAGAATGCGTGAAGAGGTAATATCAAATCTGAAATTATTAGAAAAAGGGAAGATAGAAGAACGCATCCTTGCCCATTTAAAAGAAGCAAGATACAATGGTCTTACTTTTAAAAATTTACAAATTTTTTTGAATGATTTTTCTGAAAATTTAATAAATATCCTTGAAAATTTAACAAAAAATAAAAAGATTTATTTAATACATAAAGAGACAGCATTGTATCTTCATGCCCATTTTGTAGAAGAATTAGAAAAAAGAATTGTTTCTTTCTTAAAAGAATTTCATCAAAAAAACCCACTTTTACATGGCATTTCAAAGGATGAATTAAAAAGTAAATTTTTGCCATTTCTTAAGGAAGAAGTTTTTTCCTTTCTTATTCACCATTTAGAGAGGAAAAATATTATAGTTTTAGAACAACATCTTTTAAGATTAAAAACTCATACCATTTCCCTTACTTCTAAAGAAAAAACATTAAAAGAAAAAATTTATCATTATCTTATTGAGTCAGGTTATACTCCACCATCACCTCAAGAATTAGCTAAAAAATTAAATGAAAAAGAAGAAAAAATAAATCATTTATTGCGTCTTTTAGTTGAGGAGGGAAAAATAATTAGAGTAAAAGAAGGTTTTTATTTTGAAAAGAAACTTATTGAGACTTTAAAAGAAAAACTTATAAATTATTTAAAACAAAAAGAAACTATTACACCTTCTGAGTTCAAACATTTGACTAAAGCTTCACGAAAATATAATATTCCACTTCTAGAATATTTTGATAGTTTAAAACTGACTATTCGCTTGGGTGATAAACGAGTATTAAGGAATTAATGAGAGGTGTTTAAAATGGGTACTAAGCTATTAGAAAAGGGTTATAATCCAGAAAAGGTAGAAAAAAAATGGTATCAACATTGGATAGAAAAAGGTTTATTTAAAGCTAATTTAAAAGAGAAAAAGAAAGTTTTTTCCATGGTTATCCCTCCACCAAATGTTACAGGCTCTTTGCATATGGGACATGCTTTAAATGTAACATTACAAGATATTCTTGCCCGTTATAAAAAAATGGATGGATACAATGTACTTTGGGTGCCTGGCACTGACCATGCCGGTATTGCCACTCAAAATGTAGTAGAAAAACAGCTAAAAAAAGAAGGGCTTACTCGTCACGATTTAGGTAGAGATGGATTTATTAAACGAGTTTGGAAATGGAAAGAAGAATATGGTCATCGCATTATTAATCAATTAAAGAGATTGGGATGTGCTTGTGATTGGAGCAGAGAACGTTTCACTATGGATGATGGATTTAGTGAAGCTGTAAGAGAAGTATTTATTCAACTTTATAAAGAAGGACTAATTTACCGAGGTGATTATATTATCAATTGGTGTCCAAGGTGTCAAACAGCATTAGCAGATTTAGAAGTTGAGCATGAAGAAAGAGAAGGTGCCTTTTATTATATACGTTATTTAAGGGCTGATGGAAATGGATATATTACAGTCGCTACAACCAGACCTGAAACCTTACTTGGTGATACAGCTGTAGCTGTACATCCAGAAGATGAAAGATATAAAGATTTGGAAGGAGTAAAAGTTATTATACCAGTAGTCAAAAGAGAAGTGCCTATTATTTTTGATGATTTTGTTGATAAAGAATTTGGTACTGGAGCACTTAAAGTGACACCTGCTCATGATCCCTATGATTTTGAAATAGGTCGTAAGCATAACTTACCTTTAGTGAAAGTAATAGATGAAACAGGAAAAATGACAGAAGAAGCAGGCCCTTATGCTGGCTTAGATAGGTTTGAATGTCGAAAAAAAATCTTAATTGATCTTGAAAAACAAGGTCTTTTAGAAAAAATAGAGCCTATTAAACATAGTGTAGGACATTGTTATCGTTGTAAAACTATTATTGAGCCATTGGTTTCGAAACAATGGTTTGTAAAAACAAAGCCCTTAGCAGAACCAGCTATAAAGGCAGTAAAAGAAGGTAAAACACGTCTAATACCAAGTGGTTGGGAAAAAACATATTATGAATGGATGACAAATATTAGAGATTGGTGTATTTCTCGACAGATCTGGTGGGGTCATAGGATTCCCGCTTGGTATTGTAAGGAGTGTGGAGAAATCATTGTAGAAAAAGAAAAACCATCAAATTGTCCAAAATGCAAATCAGAAAAAATTATACCTGAGACAGATGTTTTGGATACTTGGTTTAGCTCAGCTTTATGGCCGTTTGGAACTTTAGGTTGGCCAAAAGATACAGAGGAGTTGAAAATATTTTATCCTACTTCTGTTTTAGTAACAGGTTTTGATATCCTCTTTTTCTGGGTAGCAAGAATGATGATGATGGGACTCCATTTTATGAAAGAAGTCCCATTTTATGATGTCTATATTCATGCACTGGTAAGGGATGAGAAAGGAGAAAAAATGAGTAAGACTAAAGGAAATGTCATTGATCCCTTAGATATGGTAGAAAAATATGGAACAGATGCCTTAAGATTCACTTTAGTTTCATTGGCAGCCCAAGGGAGAGATATACGGCTTTCAGAAAAAAGGATAGAGGGTTATCGCCATTTTATTAATAAAATTTGGAATGCAGCCCGTTTTGTTTTAATGAATCTTGAAGAAGATACTATGCCTATAGCTGAACCAAAAAATTCAGTTGATAAATGGATTTTAAGCCGTCTTCAAACAATAATTAAAAAAGTAAGAAATAACCTAGACAATTATGATTTTGATAAAGCTGCTTATATTCTTTATCACTTTTTCTGGCATGAATTCTGCGATTGGTATTTAGAATGGATAAAGCCTGTTCTTTATCAACCTAAAACAATTGAAGAAAAAAAGATCACTCAAGGAGTGCTTTTATATACCTTAAGTGAAATCCTAAAATTGCTCCATCCTTTTATTCCTTTTGTAACAGAAGAAATTTGGCAATATTTACCTCATACAAAAGAAAGTATTTTCAAAGAAGAATATCCAAGACCAGTCACTGAACTTGAAGATAAAATTGCAGTGGAAGAAATGGAAACCATGATTGGTCTTGTAAAGACTATAAGAAATATGAGAGGAGAATTGAATGTTTCTCCTAGTATAAAAATTGAAATTATTATTTCCCCACCCAATGAAGGTATTTTAAGATGGATTCAAAAACATGAAGAACCTATTTGTCGTTTAGCTGGTATTAAAGAGATGAATTTAAGTATAAAGGCAAAAAGACCATCTTATGCAGCTGCTAGTGTCTGGGAAGGAATAGAAATTTATATGCCACTTAAAGACATCCTTGATTTACATGCTGAAGAGAAACGTTTAAATAAGGAGATAGAAAAATTAGTTGAAGAACTTGCCTTTGTTACCAAAAAACTAGCAAATAGAGAATTTTTAAATAAGGCACCAAAAGCTGTTGTAGAAAAAGAGCATGAAAAGGCAAAAATTTTAGAGGAGAGACTTCAAAAACTTAAAGCAAATTTAGAAAGGGTAAGAAATATCCGCCAAGAAATACAAGATTAACCACCTAGGGTTTGAGCATGTTTTGTAGCTTTTTCTACTGTTTCTATTAAAATTCCTCTAAAACTATTTTTTTCTATAACATGAAGACCAGCAATAGTTGTTCCTCCAGGTGAACTAACCATATCTTTTAACTGTGCTGGGTGCCATCCTGTTTCCTTAAGCAATTTAGCAGTACCAAAAACTGTTTGTAAAGCCAATTTTAAAGCAATATCGCGAGGTAACCCCATCTTTACTCCTCCATCTGCTAATGCTTCTATAAACACAGCCACATAAGCAGGACCACTTCCACTTAAACCTGTTACTGCATCCATCCATTTTTCTGGTACAATAACTGTGTCTCCAATGGCTTCAAAAAAAGATTTAGCTATTTTTAAATGTTCTTCTGTTGCCCAAGTACCTTGAGTTAAAGCACTCATAGCTACTAAGGCAATAGCTGGTGTATTGGGCATAACCCTTATTACTGGAACTTCCTTTGGCAAATATGTTTCTAAAAAACGTGTAGTAATGCCAGCAGCAATAGAAATGAGTAAATGATTTTTTGTAAAAACTTTTTGTATTTCTTCAAGAACTTTTTGTACATCTTGTGGCTTTACGGCAAGGATTATAACTTCACATTGTTTTACAAGCTCTATATTATTTTTTAAAATTTTTACCTTATATTTTTTTTCTAAATAATTTAATCTTTTTTCTCTTAAATCTGAAACACAAATTTCATTTGCTCTAACCTTTTTTGCTTTAATTAACCCTTTAATTATTGCCTCACCCATAACACCACCACCAATAAAACCAACCATATTTCCCCTCCTTTTAAAATTTCCTCCGATGTGTGATAACGTAAAAAGTATTTTGTTTCAACTGGATAAAAACGTTTAAACGTTAACGTCCTATATCCGAAGTTTCAAGCGATAGCAAAGCATGGGTGATAGCCCCAAAATAAGTGAAAGCGAAAGTCAGGGGCAGTTAATATACTTGATTGTTTCTCCTATTTAAAAGATAATGGATAAATTCTTCTATTTCATCTATAAATTTAATTCTCTTAAGAAGCTCATGAAAATCATCTCGGTTACCGTATTTCTTTTCGTAGGTTCCTATCAGTCTATCATATTTTTCTGGGTCTGTTATAAAAGTATAATCAACCACATGTAAAAGAATATAACGATTTGTCTCTGTTCTTAACTCGTTATCTTTATCCGTAGTTACAAAAACTAACTTTATTTCTGTCATATTTCTTCTTTTTTCAAGCTCCCTTTTCCAAAAAGCTGTTTCTGTTAATCTTTCTCTTAGACTAGTTTTGCATGATAAAATGGCTATTACTGAATTGGTCTTTTTCTTAATTATAAGAATATCTACATCCGGAAAAATATCACACCAGTTTCTGATGGCTATTTGGTCTTTATGTAGAATTAAGGCTTCTTCCCCAATCATGACTGTAATCTTATCTCTTAACATTTTGTCATTTTTCACAATATTTTGTATATATTTAAAAACAGCATATTCATATAATGAACCCTTACAAGTTTTCCATGCTTGATCTTGACTTCTTTGATTTGGGTAATATCTTCTAAGGATATTCCGGAGGCTATTTTCAGCTAATGAATCAAAATTTTTGAGCGCCTCCAATAAATTTCCTTGGAATCTGCTCATTACTATATCATCGTAACCTTGTTTTAGTACTTCCAATACCTCTTTTTTACACTTAAATCCTCGTCTCACTTTAATCACTCCATAACTTTTTCTGGTATATATTTGCTTCCTTTATCAATCTATTTTTAGCTAATTTACAATAATTTTTGTCTATCTCCACCCCTATTCCTTTTCTATTCAGCAATGCACATGCAATTAAAGTACTTCCACTTCCTAAAAATGGGTCTAATACAGTATCACCTACAAAACTGAAAAGCTTAATACATCTTTTGGGCAATTCAACAGGAAAAGGGGCAGGATGTCCAACTTTTTTCTTACTCTCTCCTGAAAATGTCCATAAACCATTAGTCCATTCCATAAATTCATTCCTTGTTATATCAGATTTTCCATTTCTTATTTTCTGCCACTTTTCTTTATAGAAGATAATAATAACCTCTACAGGAGCAATTACATAGGGTGCCCTTGCACTAAGCCAAGAACCCCAAGCGGTTCTTCTTGATATATTCCCTTCATTCCATATTATAGTTGAAAAATATTTCCAGCCTACTTTTTTAGCAATATTCACTATATCAGCATAAACAGTTTGAAATCCTGCTCCTTTTCTACCTTTGCTTTTATCCAAGGGTATATTTAGGCATATTCTCCCATCTGTTTTTGTCAAAGTAAATGCTTTTTTCAACCATTTTTCTGTAAATTCAAGATATTTTTCATAAGGAATATCATCTTGAAATGAATTATAATGAATATCTACATTATATGGAGGAGAAGTTATTATTAAATCAATTGAATTTTTCTTAATCAAATTTGTTGTTAAGAAATCATCATGAATTATTTTAATATTCCCTTCTTTTGTTTCAAAAAATATTTTCCTTTCTTTGGTTTTCAGTTCCATGTTGTCTGTATTTGCTTCTATCTTTATATTTCTTCCTTCTATTTCATTCATAGCGACTACCCCCGATTACGCCTAACTTAGTTATATCTACACTTTTAGTGCTGATATAATTCCATTTGGGGGTGATTTGCCACCTCCTTTATTAAGACTTATGATATTGGACTAATTTCTTATCTTTTTGTGGACGCTTAACCTCATAAATAAAATTTTAAAGCCATCTTCTTAATTAACTCATTTTCTGCCAAATTTAGCATCATCTAACATCTCTGGTCAACAGTTTAATAAATTCAAAATTTCTTTATGTCTATGGGATTAAAGGTCACCTTTTCACACTGCCAAGAAAATTTAGATTGACATAAAATTGCTTTATTACTTAAAATACTACTGTGAAGGTATGTATTCCTATTGAAAAAGCCCAACCTGGTATGAGATTGGCAGAGGATATTAGCAATGTCACTGGGATGATCCTTTGCCGTCAAGGCACTATCCTTACAGAAACACTTATTGAGAGGCTTAAAAATGCAAATGTAGAAAAATTAATAATTGAAGAATTTATTTCAGAAGAGGAAGCAAGAAAACAATTTGAAGAAAAAAAGATTTTAATAAATAAAGCATTTGCTAATAAATCTTCTCCTTCTATGCAGATGCTTAAAGAAGTATTCCTCAAGTTCTGGGAGGAAAAATATCTAATAAATGTCAGCAAATGAAAAAATTTCAAAGGAAGCTTTAAAAGAAAAGGTTTTAGAAAAATTACCTACTTTACCAAAAGTAGTGCAAGAAGCTTGGAAATTGATGGAAAGGCCTAATGTTTCTCCTGAACTTATTAGTGAAGTGATTGGCAAAGATATTACTCTTACTGCTAAAATACTTCGGCTTATAAATTCCCCTTTTTATGGATTTCCTAACCGAATTGGCTCGTTAAAACACGCTATCATTCTTTTAGGTTTTAACACCATTAGAGGATTATTAATTAGCAGTGTACTTTTTGGTGAAATTACTCCTCCGCTTATGCGTATTTGGGAACATGCTTGTGAATGCGCTACTACTGCTGGTATTATTGCTAGACAACTCAATTATAAAGAGGCAGATGAAATTACAGTTGCTGGGTTATTACATGATATGAGCAAAGTAGTTTTAAAGGTCTATTTGCCAGAAATTGATGCTAAAATAGAAATTGTAAAACAAAAATCTCTATGTCTTGATTATGAAGCTGAAAAAGAGGTTATGGGATTTGCCCATGATGTTATTAATCTTTGGTTAGCTGAACAGTGGCATTTTCCTCCTAGTCTTACAGAAGCTTTAGCTTATCATCATACTGTGGAAAAGGCTAAAAAATATCCCCAATTTGCAGCTATTATTAATTTAGCTGATGTACTCATACATGTCTATCGCTTAACACCTGGTATGGAGGTTATTCCTGAAATTCATCCAAAAACATATGAAATTTTAAATATCTTTCCTGATTTTCTTTTTGAAATTATAAGAACTATGGATAGAACTTTATATAATCTTGAATGGAGAATAGATGAAAAATAATAAAGCTTTTTTGTTTATTTCCGAAAAAGATAAAAATTTTTTAAAAAATTGCTTAAAGGAGCTCGGATATCAACCACAATTTTGCGAAAAAGAAATCTATTTTTTAGAAAAACTTTATGCTTCACCACCAAATCTTATTATTTTAGATTTAGATTGTAATTCATCTTTTTTTGAAACTATTAAAATAATTAAAAGTTCTCCTATTTTTTTAGAAGTTCCCCTTATTGTTTTATGTTCTTTAGAAAAATTAGAAAATATCAATTGGGAAGATATAAATCTAGATGATTTTCTTGTTAAACCTTTTAAAAAAATAGAGTTTATAAAACGTCTTGATTTAGCAAAAATTAGAGCTTCTCGTATCTTGGATGCAAATCCTTTAACTAAACTTCCTGGCAATACAACAATTATTTCTAAAATTCAACAACTTATTGCTCGCAATCAAGACTTTGCTTTAGGGTACGTAGATTTGAATCATTTTAAAGCTTATAATGATAGATACGGTTTTGTGCGAGGAGATGAGGTAATAAAGCTTCTTGCTCGAATAATTACAAATGTAATTAGCAATATTCCAGGAGAGACATTTGTTGGTCACATTGGGGGCGATGACTTTGTCTTTATTGTTCCGCCAGAAGAAGCAGAAAAAGTAGCTAAACAAATTATTGAATATTTTGATCAAATTATACCTTCTTTTTATGATCAAGAAGATAGAAAAAAAGGAATTATTATTTCAAAAGATAGAAAAGGAAACTTACAAAAATTTCCCCTTATGACACTTGCCATTGCTATTGTGCGCAATTGGGGGAATTATCGTCTTAAACATTATGGTCAAGCAATAAAGGTAATTACAGAATTAAAAAAATGGGCTAAGAAGGATCGAAGTAAAAGTACTTATGTTATGGAACGTCGGTCATCTCCTGAGTAATAAAGTGTCAAATCTATTAGACTTCTTTTTTCCTTGTCTTTGTCCTAGCTGTGGTCAAAAAGTAGAAAGAGAAACTCTTTTTTGCTCAGATTGTTTTTCTTCTTTAAAATTTATTACTCCACCTTTTTGTTATATTTGTGGTCGCCCTTTTACTATTAGAGATTTATCCAGCCATATTTGTGGTAATTGTCTAAGAAAAAAACCTTTCTTTAAAGCAGCTAGAGCTGTTTTTAGCTATACTGAGCCAGTAAAAAAAGCAATTATTCAATTTAAGTTTCAAAATAATACAGATTTAGCTAGTTTGTTTGTTAAAGAAATTTTATTTCACCTAAAAGATTTTATTGAAAAAATAGATCCAACATTAATAATACCTGTTCCTCTTCATTTAAAAAGACTTCGAGAAAGAGGATATAATCAATGTCTTTTACTAGCTAAAAAAATAGCAAAAGTTTTAGATGTTCCTTGTGATTTTAAAGTTTTAAAAAAGATAAAAGCTACACCACCTCAAGTAGGTCTTTCTTTGGCTGAAAGATATAAAAATATAAAAGGGAGTTTTGCTGTTATTAAACCAGATTATATAAAAAAGAAGAGAATATTACTTATTGATGATGTCTTTACTACAGGTAGTACTGTTAATGAGTGTGCTAAAATATTAATGAAGGCAGGAGCAGAAGGTGTATGGGTAATTACATTGGCGAGGACGACTGAGTTTTAAGATAGGGATAATCATGAGCAGGGATAAGATCATCTCATGGGAGCAACTTAAAGAAGAAGTGAAAAAATGGCAAACATCTGGTTTAAAAGTAGTTTTTACTAATGGTTGTTTTGATCTTTTGCATATTGGTCATATCCGTTATCTTCAGGCTGCAAAAAATTACGGTGATAAACTTATTGTGGCAATAAACAGTGATCGTTCTGTAAGAGAAATAAAGGGTGAAAGGCGCCCTATTATCTCAGAAAATGAAAGGGCTGAAATAGTAGCTGCTTTAGCCTGTGTAGATAGAGTGGTAATTTTTGATGAACCTACACCACTCTCTTTAATCAATTTTTTGCAACCAGATGTATTGGTAAAGGGTACGGACTGGCCAGAAGAAAAAATTGTTGGTAGAGAAGTAGTTTTGGACAAAGGTGGTAAGATTATAAGAATACCCATTGTTGAAGGAATTTCTACAACAGAAATTATCAAAAAGATCCTTAAAAGATATAAATAAAATCACCTAGCTATCATTACTCGCATAATATCAGCTGCATTTTCAGCATGATCAGCAATGTCGCCAATATATTTTGTTGTTTCAAGGAGATGATGAAGAGTAAGACAATCAACTTTTAAATTAAAAACTGCTTTAATTATTCCTTGAGCAATCTGGTCAGATTCCCATTCTTTCTGTCTTACTTCTCTAATCTTTTTTATCACTAAATCTTTATCCCTCTTGATAAAACCGACTGCTCTAGGCATAAGATAAACGGCTTCACTTAAAATTAAAACAGCTTCAATACAGACATCTAACAAATTTTTAAAGTCTTGCTTGATTTCTTTAAGTACAACTCCTTGCTTAAAAGTAAGCCACACTACTGTGTCTTCTGCACTATCTAAAATATGATCAAGTTCTTTAATTAGAGAGAAAAATTGAAACTTATCCACCGGCATAAATACACCACGAGGAAGGCTATTTCTAATTTCTCTTTTCATATCATCTGCTTCATGTTCAATTCGACTTACTTTTTCAGAAAATATTTCAAATTGTCTGTAGTCCTCATCTACATAAGCATGAAGTGCTAGCTTAAGCGTTTCCATACCTTCTTTTATTTTATCAGTAAAAGGAAGTAATTTTAAAAATGGGCAACTCACAAATGTATGTAAGCCTGGAACACGCATCTTTATCTCCTAGGTGAAAATATTTAACAATATTTTAAACACTAGCATACCTGTTATTGCTACAATAGGCAAGGTGATTAACCAATAAAGAATAATTTTAAATATAATTTTCATATCTACTGCTTCAAAACCTTTTGCCAAACCTATACCAATAACAGCCCCAACAGCTGCATGAGTAGTAGATACTGGTAGACCCAGTTTAGAAGCAAGAAGAATAGTTGTCGCTGTACCTACATCTATAGAAAATCCTCTTGTATTAGTTAACTCAGTAATTCTAAATCCTACTGTCCTTATAACTCTATGACCAAAGGTAATAATACCAAGAGCAATACCCAAACCACCATATGCTAAAAGAGGGATAGGAATGGGTACTTTAGCTCCTACATGTCCTGTTTTTATAAATAAATAAATAACAGTAAGAGGCCCCACAGCATTAGCCACATCATTTGCACCTTGACTTAAAGCAACATAACAAGAAGTAAAAATTTGAAGTTTTCTAAATACTTTTTCTACATGATTGTTTCTTTGTTTTTTCATCCAATTGCGGATGAGCCGTCGTCCGACTAAAGCGCTTAAAAAAGCAATACCTGAAGAGATAAAACAGCTATAAAGTGTATTTATATTCATTCTTTTACCTAATGGTGTCTTTAGAAGAAATGACATACTGACAATAAACATAGCTAAGCTAATAAAAAAAGGTCCTATTTCTGTAAGTTTTTCTGGATCCTCTTTTTCCAAAACAGTTTTACGAATAATTATAAATAAAAAAAATCCTAATATTCCACTGAAAAATGGAGAGATTATCCAGCTTGCTATTATCCCTATTACCTTTGCCCAATTCACAGCATAAAAACCACCAGCAACAATGCCTACTCCCAATAAAGATCCAACGATAGAATGAGTACTAGAGACAGGCATCTCCATCCAAGTAGCAATAAAAACCCAAAGACTAGCTGAAAAAAGAGCTGAAAAGGAACCAATAATAATAAATTCAGGATGGGCAGAGAAGGCTTCAAATGGTATTATTCCCTTACGAATAGTTTCAGCCACATGACTGCCAATAAAGGTAGCCCCAATAAAGGTAAGAAGACTAGCGATAAACATTGCCTGTCTAATGGTAATAGCACGGGCACCAACGGCAGAAGCCATGGAATTAGCTACATCATTTGCCCCAAGATTCCAAGCCATGGCAAATCCTAGAATAAAGCCACCTATAAGGAAAAAAAGAGAATGTTCCACTTCCACCTCCAAACGGGTTTTGTTAACATTATTTTATTTTTTGTCAAGTAAAAATTAAATATTCTTGACTTTTTTAAAATAGCCATCTATCCTTAAGAAAAAAGGAGGTAAGCCTTGTTTAAAGATATTAGGACTCTTAATGAAACGCTGACAAGAATATCTTATTGGGAAAAGGATGGTTTAATTGTTACAGATGTTGCTACTTTAAGAGATAAAATTATTGATGAACTTGTATATACAGCTGTATTTGCTGAAGATATTACTTTAAAAAATGCAGCTAGATGGAGTATCAGAGCTTTAGCACTTGCCTTAGACATCATCCCATCTTCTATTCATGAGCTTTATATGGCTATTGGAAGGAAAGAAATTGGTGGTTTTACAGTGCCTGCTGTGAATATTCGTGGGATGACCTATGATGTAGTTCGCCAAATATTTAAACTTTCAAAAAAAGAGGCAATTGGTCCATTTATTTTTGAGATTGCAAAAACAGAAATTTCTTATACTGATCAACGGCCAGCAGAATATGCTTCATGTATACTTGCAGCAGCTATTAAGGAAGGATATAAAGGCCCTGTTTTTATTCAAGGAGACCATTTTCAATTTAGTCGAAGAAAATTTTCTGAAGATCCTGAAGCAGAACTTGAGTCAATAAAAATACTTACCCAAGAAGCTATAGAAGCAGGCTTTTTTAATATTGATATTGATGCTTCTACTTTAGTAGACTATAGTCGTCCTACTTTGATTGAACAACAGAAGGAAAATTATGAATATACAGCTAAACTTACTAATTTTATCAGAAAAATTGAACCAAAAGGGATAACTATTTCTATAGGTGGAGAAATTGGTCATATTGGAGGCAAAAATTCTACAGTAGAAGAATTTGAAGCCTTTATGGAAGGATATTTAAATACATTAAAACAATTTGGTGAAATGCCTGGAATAAGCAAAATTAGTGTACAAACAGGCACTTCTCATGGTGGCATTCCCTTACCTGATGGTACAGTTGCTAAAGTAAAGCTTGATTTTGAAGTACTAAGAAGTATTTCCAAAGTAGCTAGAGAAAAATATGGTCTATCAGGGGCGGTTCAACACGGTGCTTCTACTTTACCTGATGAATTATTTGATAAATTTCCTGAAGTAGGAACTGCTGAAATCCATCTTGCTACTGGTTTTCAAAACATTATTTATGAATATTTACCTGAAGACATTCGTCAAGAAATCTATGAATATCTTAAGACCAATTTTAAGAAAGAATGGAAAGAAGGTCTCACTGAACAACAATTTATTTATAAAACAAGAAAAAAGGGATTTGGCCCATTTAAAAAGACCTTATGGGAATTGCCAAAAGAAGTGAAAGAAAAAATCTTAAATGAATTATACAAAAAATTCTATCTTATTTTTCAAAAATTAAATGTTTTTCAAACCAAATCTTATATCGAAAAATACATTTCACCTTTAAAGGTAAACCTTCCCAAACCAGCAGGTTTATTAGAATAAAGTTTTTTAGAGCAGTAAAAAAACTTTAGAAAGAACTAATTTTTTAAAAAATCTGGTGGGCCGTGCAGGACTCGAACCTGCAACCTACGGATTAAGAGTCCGTTGCTCTACCAGTTGAGCTAACGGCCCTGTTTAAAATTTAAATTATGTCTTTATTCCTGTCAAGCATTGTGTTGTTTATTTTAATAAAAGGTGTGTTTCTAAGTTGTTCTAAGGTATGGTAATTGGTTAGGTCATGGTGGATGGGAGTAATAGAGATCATCCCTTGTGTTAAAGCATAAATATCAGTATCTGGTTCTGGTTCATAAAGAAAACCATCTCCAGCTTCCCAATAATAAACATGATGCCTTGGATCAATCCTTTTTTCAAAACGATCTCGTAAAGGTATAGTAGCTTGACGGGTGAAGGCTATTCCTTTTATTTTTTCTAAAGGAAGGGCAGGAATATTAACATTTAAGCAAACTCCTGGTGGCAATTCTAATTTAGGTAATTTTTCTGCCAGAATATATGCAAATGTAGCTGCTATTTTAAAATCAGGTCTAGTATAAGCGTCCAAAGAAATTGCCATAGCTGAAATACCTAAAATAGCTGCTTCAGTTGCTGCAGAAACTGTGCCTGAATAAAGCACATTTATGCCTACATTTGGGCCAGCATTTATCCCAGAGATTACTATATCAGGAGGTGGGGAGATTAATTCATTAACTGCAATCTTTACTGCATCAGCAGGTGTGCCACTTACAGCATAACCGTAAAAAATTCCATTGCGATAAATTTCTTTTACCCTTAAAGGATAACTTAAAGTAATGGCATGACCAACAGCACTTTGTTCGTTTTCTGGAGCAACAATAAAAACTTCATGGTCTTTTTTAAATATCTCATAAAGAGCATAAAGACCCTGAGCATAAATGCCATCATCATTAGTAAGGAGTACTCGCATTTTAATCCCTCACTCTTACTAAATAATTTAATTTTTCTTTACTACCTGGTGGTACTGTAATAAGGAATTGAAGCTCATGGGCACTTATTTTTTGATAAGGGGCTGAAGCATTTACTACCTTCCAATCTCCTGGTACCTCTTCCAAAACGGTAATTTCAACAGGTGTTTCTTTATTGTTATTAAAAGTGATTTCCCAACCGATTTCATAAGTATTACTTGTTAAGCGACGATAAATTATTTGCCGACGAGTTGCTGTAATATCAAATGCTATACCCATATTGAGTTTTATTTTTTCTTTTATAGGTATTGATTCTATTTTATCTTCTCCAATGAATATTAAATTTCCTTCTATGTTCCTTTGATAAACTCTTACTTTTCCTGGTGGAAGCGGTATTCCCAAATTATGTTTTGAATCATTAACAGTTTCAAGATATACTTGAATTTTATCTCTAGTAATAGGGACATCATAATAAGAACGATAGTAATAACTAGAACCTCGATAAATGAATTTTTCTTCAATGAGAATATCTTCTTTTCTCAGGAATTGTACTTGTTTTTTTTGTTTGTCCTCTAATTCAAGAGGATAAGGAAGGGTGTAAAGATGATATTCAAAAAATGGTTTCTCTTCTATTTTTTCCTCTTTAAAAGTTTTACGATAAAGTAATGGTGCTTGAACCTTATGAATTTCCCCAGCAATAAGTATTACTTGCGCATGATGAAAAGTTGCACCACTTTCATTGTTAATAGTAATCCAACTAATTAAATTTCCTTTTTTCCTTTCAGTTAAAATTAGTACATAATTAGTTTGCCAATTCATATTTTGTGTAATATAGGAAAGCTGAATCAGTTGCTCTTGTTCTTCATTATTGCTAATGTGACATAACAAAGTGGGATTTGGAAAAAACTCATCAGGTAATTTTGGTAATATGAGCTGACCAGGGCATGGCATATATATTTCACCATTTATACTGCAAACTATGTTCTCTTTTGAATTTAAAAGAATAGCTTCTACTAATTCTCTTTGTTTGGTATATGGATTTTCAAAATAAACCTTTATTGGTTTTCCTATATATTTTTTTAAAAGATTTTTCGGTGTGATTAAATTATAGTGATAATTCAAAGAAAATATTTTAAAATATTGAGGTGAAGAAATAGATTCTATCACTATGCTTTCTGGTTCAATTTTGTTTGGAATACCCTCTATTTTTAAATCATACTCACCTATAGGAATTCTTAACCTTCTTATTTCTTTCACTAAAGCAAAATTTTGATTATAAATTACAATTTGGACTGCTTCTCTATCATTAGAAGTGGTTTTAAAAATTGTCTGAGCGATTGATTGATTAAAAGAAAATAAAAAAAATGTGATGATTAAAATATACTTCATGTTGGTTTCCTCCAAATTATGATTAATATTTCTTTTAAAAAAATATAGATTTCTCGATAGATAGATAAAATATTACTGAGTTTCAGAATCATGAGACCAGTTTTCAAAAGTCTCATCATATTCTACTTTTAAATTTTCAAAGGAGGTAAATTTATCTAAAAAGGCTAATTTTACTTTACCAATAGGACCATTTCTATGCTTTCCAATAATAACTTCAGCAATTCCACGGTTAGGATTGTCTTCGCGTCGATTATATACTTCATCTCGGTATAAAAAGACAATCAAGTCTGCATCTTGTTCTATTGCGCCAGATTCTCTTAAATCTGCTAAGCGAGGTCTTTTATCTTCCCTTTCTTCTACACGACGATTTAATTGTGAAAGGGCTACAACTGGTACATTGAGTTCTTTAGCTAAAGCTTTTAAAGAACGAGATATTTCAGAAATTTCTTGTTCTCTTCTTTCTGCACGTCCTTTTCCCTTCATCAATTGGAGATAATCAACAATAACTAAACCAATATTGTGTTCTGATTTTAAGCGTCTAGCCTTTGCTCGCAATTCAAGGATTGAGATGGCTGGTGTATCATCAATAAAAACTGGGGCTTCGGATAAAAGGGTAGCTGCCTCAGTTAATAATTGCCAATCATGGTCTGCCAAAAAACCAGAGCGGAATTTTTGAGTATCTACTTTTGCTTCAGCACAAAGCATACGGATTGCTACTTGTTCTTTAGACATCTCTAAAGAAAAAACAGCTACAGGTATTCGATGTTTAATAGCAGCATTGGCAGCAATATTAAGGGCAAAGGCTGTTTTACCCATGCTAGGACGTCCTGCTACAATAATTAAATCTGCTGGTTGCAAACCAGAAGTAAGTCTATCAAAATCTGTAAAACCTGTAGGTACTCCAGTAATATAATTACCTTTTTGCGAAAATGACTGTAGAGTTTCAAAAGTATCTTTAATAATATCCTTTAAAGGGAAATAAGGTGTTTGGATACGTTGTCCAGCTACTTCAAAAATTGCTCGTTCAGACCTATCTAATATTTCTTCTACATCATCTGTAGAAGAAAGACACTGTTCAATAATCTCTGAAGCACAGGCAATAAGTTTTCTCAAAATAGCTTTTTCTTTAACAATTTTAGCATAATAGGCAATATTAGAAGCAGTAGGAATAGCTTCTACTAATGAAGCTAAGTAAGTAGCACCACCAATTTCTTCTAATTCTCCCTTATTTTGAAGATATTCACTTACAGTAACTAAATCTATTGGCTGATTTTGTTCAAAAAGCTCTAAATAGGCTCGAAAAATTTTTCTATGAGTATCTCTATAAAAGTCTTCATCTTTTATTGTTTCCAACACTTGATAAAGGGCTTCATTGTCAATGAGAATTCCACCTAAAACAGCTTGTTCAGCTTCAAGATTATGTGGTAAACTTTTTTGAAAAAAATCAATATTTTTAACTTTTGTAGCTACTTTCATTTAGGCTCCTACTACTTTTATCTTCAAAAATGCCTGAACTTCAGAATGTAATTTGATAGGTATCTCATACTCTCCTATACGTTTGATAGGTTCTTCTAAAAGTATTTTCTTTTTGTCTAAAGTTATTCCTTTTTCTTCTAATGCTTTCACAATATCCATAGAAGTTACGGATCCAAAGATTTTTCCTTCTTCTCCTACTTGTTTTAAAATTTCACAAGTAATAGTTGCTAATTTAGCTGCTAAAGCTTCAGCTCTATGTTTTTCCCTTTCCCGTTTTCGCAAAAGTATTTTTCTTTCTTCTTCAATAGCTTTTATATTTTTATGTGTTGCAGGAATGGCCTTCTTTTGTGGAATAAGATAATTTCGTGCATAACCATCTGCTACCTCTACTAAATCGCCCATTTTACCTAATGAAGGAATATCCTCCCTCAGAATCACTTTCATTTTTTTCCTCCATTTTATCTATGGCCAATGGTAGTATAAGGTAAAAGGGCAAGATGACGTGCTCTTTTAATAGCTAAAGTAAGTTGTCTTTGGTGTCTGGCACAATTGCCAGAGATGCGTCTAGGAATGATTTTGCCTCTGTCTGTAATAAATTGTCTTAAGACATCTACATTTTTATAAGAAATTTTAAGATTTGGATCAGCACAAAATCTACAAAATTTACGTCTAACATAAAATTTCCTTTTTGTAGCATTATTTGTAGTCATAAAATCACCTCCTTATTTTTATGCTGCTTTTACTTCTATTTGAGAGCTATCAATCTCTTTTTTAGATGTTTTAAAACTTAGAAATCTTATAATACGGTCATCTATTTTAATGTTTCTTTCTACTTCCTCAATAGTTTCTGGTCTTCCATAATAATGGAAAACAGCATAATAGCCTTTTCTTTTATGTTTTACTTTAAAAGCCAAAGTTTTAATACCCCATTTTTCTATCTCTTTAACTATTCCATTATGCTTTTTTATAATTTCTTCAAATTTTGATAATACTTTTTCTATTTCTGCTTCAGAAAGTTCTGGGTCTAATACTATTACTGTTTCATATTCCCTCAGCTTCATCCTCCCCTCCTTATCAAAACCCGATTTGTATATTATGCTTGTTCTTCTTTGTCAAGCCAATTAAATACATCATCTCTAAAAAACTATTTCCTGTCAAGTTTTTAAATCTTGAGTAGCAGTTTGAAATATGTTAAAAAGTTTTTATGGAAGAACTTTCTCTTTTTTCTGTTCCACGCCCACACATTTATACTGTTAGTGAATTAACTGAAGCCATAAGGCAAATTCTTGAAACTGAATTTCCTTTTGTTTGGGTAGAAGGAGAAATTTCTAATAGCCGCTGTCCCCTTTCTGGTCATTTTTATTTCACTTTAAAAGACGATAAGGCACAAATTTCTGCTATTTTATTTAAAAATCAACGGCGCTTACTTCATTTTGAACCAGAGGACGGACTTAAAGTTATTTGTCAAGGTCGTATTACTGTTTATCCTCCTCATGGTAATTACCGTCTAGTTGTAGAATATTTAGAGCCAAAAGGTTATGGTGCATTACAGTTAGCTTTTGAGCAGTTAAAGAAAAAACTTAGCAAAGAGGGGCTTTTTGATCAAGCTATAAAAAAGCCCCTTCCTGTTTTACCTAGACGCATTGCTGTTATTACTTCTCCTGTTGGGGCAGCTATTAGAGATTTTTTACGTATTTTATTTAAAAAATCTCAAAATATTCATGTTTTTATTTATCCTGTCAGAGTACAAGGAGAGGGGGCAGCAAAAGAAATAGCACAGGCAATCTTTGATTTAAATCGTTTAGGATGGGCTGAATTGATTGTTCTTACTCGTGGTGGTGGTTCATTAGAAGATCTTTGGGCATTTAATGAAGAAATTGTAGCTAGAGCTATTCATGCCTCACATATTCCTATTATCTCAGCTATTGGTCATGAAGTAGATTTTACTATTTCAGATATGGTTGCCGATATAAGGGCAGCCACACCAACAGCTGCGGCAGAGATGATTGGAAAAAAGCAAGAAGAGTTTGGAATTTTTCTTGAGGATATTTATAAAAGGATGATTCAGACTTTTAAAAAACAATTAGAGACATCAAAATTACATATTGAACATTTTTTAAATCGCTTAAGACGACCTCAACTTATAACTTATCGTTTGCGTTTAGATGAACTCACACAAACTCTTTTGCGTTTACAACAACATGCTCAGGAAAGGCGCTATACTATTTTAAAAAATTTAATGGAAAGACTTCTTCTTTGTCATCCTAAACGTCAGCTTCAAAAATATAGTGAAATTTTTTCTCAGAAAGAAAAAGAGATTATTTTACGTTATAAGCACCTTTTATCTCGTAAAAAGCAAACATTGCGAGAAATGGAACAAAGATTAAATGCATTAAGCCCCCTTAATGTTTTAAAACGTGGTTATGCATTAGCCTTTAGTTTCCCTGAAAAAAGGCTTATTAAATCTGTAAATCAAGTTAATTTAGGAGAGAAAATGCTTATTAAATTAGCAGATGGTGAAATAAGAGCAAAAACGGAGGAAAAATATGACACTTCCTTTTGAAGAAGCTATAAAACGTTTAGAAGAGATTGTTAAAAAGTTAGAGGCAGGTGAAATTCCATTAGAAGAATCTTTAAAACTATTTGAAGAGGGAATGAATCTTATCCGTTATTGTCAGCAAAAGCTTGATGAAGTAGAAAAAAAGGTAGAATTACTTGTAAAAAATGAGAGAGGAGAGTTTGAAACAAAACCTTTTAATCCTGAGTCAAGTCTTACTGATACACAGGTAGAGTGATGGAATTTGATTTAAAGACGTATTTAGAAGAAAAAAAGGCAATAGTAGAAACAGCATTAGAGAATTATTTAGCTCAAGAGGGAGGAGTTTATCAAGAGATACTTGAGGCAATGCGATATACCCTTTTTGCTGGTGGAAAGCGTTTACGTCCTATTCTTTGTCTTACAGCCTGTAAAGTAGTTGGAGGAGAAGAAGAAATAGCTTTACCAATTGCCTGTGCTTTAGAAATGATTCACACTTATTCTCTCATTCATGATGATTTACCAGCTATGGATAATGATGATTTTCGTAGGGGTAAACCCACAAGTCATAAAGTATTTGGTGAAGCTATGGCTATTTTAGCTGGTGATGCTTTGCTTACACAGGCATTTTATTTGCTTTCACATCCCAGTTTATTGGAAAAAATAAGTGCAGATCGTTTGTTAAAAGTAATCAATATTATTGCTACTGCTGCTGGTTATAAAGGGATGATTACTGGTCAAGTAATGGATTTAAAGGCTACTGGACAGAAAATAAATATGGAAACTTTAGAAAATATGCATAGACATAAAACAGGTGCTCTTATTATTGCTTCAGTAAAAAGTGGTGCAATTATTGGTGGAGGCAGTTTTTCAGAAATAAAAGCTCTTTCTGAATATGCTCATCAGATTGGTCTTGCTTTTCAGATTGTAGATGATATTTTAGATGTAGAGGGAAATTCAAAAGAAATGGGAAAAATGGCAGGTAGTGATGAAGCAAAACAAAAAAGTACTTATGTGAGTTTATTAGGTTTGGAAAAGGCAAAAATGGCAGCGGAGAATTGTATTAAAAAGGCTATTGAAGCCTTAAAAAATTTTGATAAAAAGGCTGATCCTTTAAGAGCCTTAGCTTATTATATCAAGGAGAGAAAAAAGTGATTTTAGAAAGGATAAATTCTCCTGCTGATTTAAAACATTTAAGTATAAAAGAATTAAAAGAATTAGCGCAAGAAATACGTCAAACAATCATTGAAACAGTATCAAAGACAGGAGGTCATTTAGCCCCTAGTTTAGGGGTAGTAGAGCTTACTTTGGCTTTACATTATGTTTTTGATACACCAAAAGATAAGATTATTTGGGATGTAGGGCATCAAAGCTATGCTCATAAGCTTATTACTGGTCGTCGTGATAAATTTCATACCTTACGACAACATGGTGGTTTAAGTGGTTTTCCTAGACGTGAGGAAAGCCCTTTTGATGTTTTTGGTACAGGACATGCAAGTACTTCTATTTCAGCTGCTTTAGGAATGGCTATAGCTCGTGATTTAAAAGGCGAAAAACACCGTGTAATTGCTGTTATTGGTGATGGTGCAATGACAGGTGGACTTGCTTTTGAAGCCTTAAATCACGCAGGTGAATTGGATAAGGATTTAATTGTTGTTTTAAATGATAATACTATGTCTATCTCTCCTAATGTAGGTGCTATTTCTAGATTTTTAAGTCGTAAGCTTACTAGTCGTTCATTTCGTCGTTTTAAAAAAGAAATAGAAAAACTCTTTTTATCTTTACCAGCTGGTGAAAGTTTGCTTCAGTGGGCAAAACGCAGTGAGGATTCATTTATGAGTTTTTTTACTCCAGGTATGTTATTTCTTGCCTTTCATTTTGATTATCTTGGTCCTATTGATGGCCATAATTTAGAAAAACTTATTAAGACATTTTTACATGTTAAAGAAAGAGAAGGGCCAATACTTGTACATGTCTTAACAGTAAAAGGAAAGGGATATAAACCTGCAGAAAAAGACCCAACAGCATTTCATGGTATTGGGAAATTTAGTCTTGTTCCAGAAAAAACAAATAATTTAAAAGATACACGTACTTATACACAAGTTTTTGCTGAAACACTTTTAGAATTAGCTGCTAAAGATGAAAGAATTGTGGGTATTACAGCCGCCATGCCTGAAGGTACAGGTCTTTCTTTATTTAAAGAAAGATTTCCTGAAAGATTTTTAGATGTAGGTATTGCTGAGGAGCATGCTGTTATATTGGCAGCTGGTATGGCTGCTGCTGGTTTACGTCCAGTAGTAGCTATTTATTCTACATTTTTGCAAAGAGCATTTGATCAAATCATTCATGATGTATGCTTACAGAAATTACCTGTAGTTTTTGCTATAGACAGAGCTGGTATTGTTGGTGAAGATGGCCCTACCCATCATGGCACATTTGACCTTTCTTATCTACGCTTAATCCCAAATATGGTAGTAATGGCTCCAAAAGATGAAAATGAACTTCGACATATGTTAAAGACAGCTTTAGAATATGAAGGCCCTATTGCTTTGCGTTATCCTAGAGGTAGAGTAGTTGGTGTATCATGTGATGAGCCTTTAAAAACTTTATCTATTGGAGAAGCAGAGGTATTGGTAGAGGGAGAAGATATCCTTATTCTTGCTATTGGACAAGTAGTAATACCTGCTCTTGAGGCTGTAAGTCGTTTACAATCTGAAGGTTTTTATCCTGCCCTTATTAATGCTCGTTTTGTTAAACCATTAGATGAGGATTTAATTAAAAGAATGGCACCAAATTTTAAAGCTATTATTACAATAGAAGAAAATGTCCTTTTTGGTGGATTTGGAAGCGCTGTGCTTGAAATTCTTTCTGATTTAAAAATATTTACACCTGTCTTTAGAATAGGTTTGCCTGATGTCTTTATTGAACATGGCCCACAATCACTTTTGCGTAAAAAATATGGTCTTGATGTTGAAGGAGTTTATCAAATAGCAAAGAATTTATTTTTAAAATATGGGACAAAAAGTAAGATTAGACAAGTTGCTTTTGGAAAGAGGTTTAGCAAAGAGTCGTGAAAGGGCAAAGGCTTTAATCCTTTGCGGTCAAGTATTAGTAAATAAAAAAGTTATTGATAAAGCAGGTACTTTAGTAGATGTTACTTCTTTAATAGAACTTAAATCTCCTGATCATCCTTATGTTAGCCGGGGAGGGATTAAGCTTGAGGCAGCAATTAAAAATTTTAATATAAATTTAAAAGATAAAATTGCTTTAGATGTTGGTGCTTCTACAGGTGGTTTTACTGATTGCCTTTTAAAACATGGGGCAAAAAAGGTCTATGCTGTAGATGTAGGTTATGGTCTTTTAGACTGGAGATTGCGTCAAGACAAAAGAGTTATATTAATTGAACGTCAAAATATACGATATTTACCAAAGGAAAAAATTCCTGAACCAATAGATATTGCTACTGTTGATGTTTCCTTTATTTCAGTAAAAAAAGTTATACCAAAAGTGACAGAGTTTTTAAATCCTAAAGGAGAAATAATTATTTTGATAAAACCTCAATTTGAAGTAGGAAGAGAAAAAGTAGGAAAAGGGGGCATTGTGAGAGATGAAGCAATAAGACAGGAAGCAGTAAAAGAAATAGTCAATTTTTGTAAAAAACTTGGTTTTCATATAATAGGAGTAATACCATCACCTATCTTAGGAGCAAAAGGTAATCAAGAATATCTTGCCTATGGCAAAAAAGGAGGAAATAATGCGTAAAGACCGATTGATTCAAGAAAAAATTCATGACCCTTATTATGAAGAAAAAAAATATCCAGATGGTGTTGTTTGTCCAAACTGTCAAGCCATATATAGAGATGGGCGTTGGGTCTGGCCTGAAAAAGGAGAAAAAATTCCTCCTAATAGTGATGAATATTTATGCCCTGCTTGTCGGCGGATTAGGGACAAATATCCTGCTGGAGTAGTTGTATTTTCAGGCAGTTATTTTGAAGAACATAGAGAAGAAATTTTAAACTTAGTAAATAATATTATTGAAGAAGAGATAGAACGTTCTCCAGTAAAAAAACTTATAAATACAGAAGAAACAGAAGAAGGTCTTGTTTTCAATTTTACTGATGATAGTTTGGCTCGCAGAGTAGGTGAAGCTGTTGCACGTGCGCATAAAGGAGAACTTGAGATGAAATATTTAGAGGGAGCAAAATTTATCTATGTAGCATGGCAAAGAGAGAAATGATTAGAAAATTGCTTTTAATGCATTAGATGACATTTTCTGTATAAGTTTGTTCTTTAGTTGATCAAAATCTATATTGCTCAATCCGACAATTTCAAGCGCTAATGAATTGGGTGTTCTGTTGTTTAAAATCATGTCAATAAGATGGATAATGGCGCAAGTTAGATGTTCAGAAGGAGCATCAGATAAATTATGATGGTATGAAAGAGGAATTGAGAGCACGTCTGGAAATGCCCAGCGTGTTGATAGAGCCAGATTGACATCTTGATGATTAAAGCCCAGTTTTGCTTCTTCTCGTTCTATATGAGTGGCAGAATCAGATGTATAAATAGCAGCTACCAAGTGTGGAAAATTAAAGGCAATAATTGCTTTTCCAATATCATGGAGTAAGGCTGCTGTAGCTATCTCAGGGCCTTTTAGAATATTTTCACGTAAGGGTATAATAGCTATAAGCTCATGAGCTAACAATGCAGATTTTGTTAAATGTTTGTAGATAGTATTAAGAAATTTTCTAATAGATGGTGGATACTGTAATTCATAAAGGTGCATCATAACTAATATTCCTTTAAGGGCAGTAAGACCTAGAACCATAACAGCATGGGAAAGTGATGAAACTCTAAATCTCATTCCATAAAATGGAGAATTTGCAATTCTAAGAATATGAGCGGAAAGTCCGGGATCACGAGAAATTTCAGCGGCTATTATACGGGCATTAGCGTGAGGATTATCAAGAAGGGTAAGTGTTTTTCGGATTGATTCTTTCATTGCTGGCACCCTCAAATTAAAGGTTAACTTATATCTCCAAGATTTTCTTGTTTCAACTTTGAGAAATACGGTGTTCATAGCAGTATTTTTTATATCGGAAAAAGAACTGAAATTGTCAGGTAGGTTAGTAGGATGTTGGCTGGCTATTTAGTAAGGCGTCAATAAGTAGTATAGAAAAAATGTGAAATATTACCTTACACAGGAATTAAGCACTCAATATCTAGGCGAATGGGCAGAGAGTAAAGTAAGTGCATTCTTATACTTATATAACAAGACCAAAAGAGATTGGGCTGAAGATAGAGGAGATCTTTACAATTCCGTTTATGATGGTGACAGTGGTTACTGGGAAGACAGTGGGACATTTATAGTTACGCTATGGTTTGATGAAGGGGACGAAGGAGAATTTGGTGCTAATGTATGGGACTATGCAAGAGTACATTCTGTTCATGTGCCTTGCACTATGTTGCTCCTTGGTTCTAGGTTAGCTGGCCTAGTGCTAATTGGAAGAAGGTTTAGATGTTTTTTCTAAGTGGCTGTTAACTTTCAATCCTGAATCTGACATATGCAAAAACTCCTTAATCACTCACTATCAGCTGGTTGAAGATCTTAAAAGAAAAATATTAAACAAAATAAAAAAGATTAATAGTTTTTCTGGTCGGGGCGGGCGGATTTGAACCGCCGACCCCCTGCTCCCAAGGCAGGTGCGCTGACCAGTCTGCGCCACGCCCCGTACAAATAATTTTTATCACATGCTTTTTATACTGGCAATATTTTAATTTAAAAAATTCTTGGTATTACCAAAGGTGGAAGAGAAGTAGGGTCAAAGGCTCGAATTTCTTTAAGTTGCTTTAAAATATTTGCTACTTCCTTCCGATGCTCAGGAGGATAAAGGAAGCCAGGTATAGGTCTATTTGGCAAAAGACCTTCTGTAAGAGAAAGTTTTTTTCCTTTTAAATATGTTTCTAAATTTGTTTTATCTTTTAAAAATGAGATTACATCATTCATATTGCCATAACATCCAGAGTCATCTAAATGTTCAAGTATTTGCATTATGATTAAATTTACTGTCAATAATTCAGGGGGAACTACTGCTTCACCAATTAAATCACATCTTTCTTGAGAGAAAAAACTACGGCAACTAAATGGTCTTAAAGAATAAATAAGACATTTTCCTTCAACTAAAAATGGACAAGGTAATTGAGGATATGTTTCCTCTTCTTCAGAAACATCTTTCTTTTTTAAACAATAATAGGCAAGTTCATTTGTAGTGTAATGAGGTCTTAGCCCTTTTTGAATTGGTTTTATATTTTCTAAAATTTTTTGGTTTTCTAAATGCAAAATAATATAAAGAGCTTCTAAACTAGTAATAAGAACATTTTGAGTACAGCAAGCATGACAACCTGGTTGACAGATAAAGACAAATTTTTTTACATAATCATCATAAAAATTATAAATTTTTTTTAAAATTTCAAGTTTAGATTCAGGTTTCATTTATACTATAATAAACTAGATAAAAATTCTTGACAATAACTATTATTTTGATAATAAAATAAACATGATTGATTTTAATGATGCATATATTATTGTTGATAAAGAAAGAAATATTCTTGTTATGCGCAAGCTTGGCCCATTGCCAGAAGAATTTAAAAATGACAAATCACTTTCTTTTATTGAAAAACAAGAGTTAAGACCTGTAGAAATGGTTCTTTTAGAAGAGAAATTAAATTTGACAGAAGAAGGCAAAAAACGTTTGATTTTGCTTAAAAAGGCTGTAATTGAGGAAGATGCTGGTAGTAAAATTGATGAACCAGGTAGATATTATTTGAAACCAGAAAGGATAGAAGCCTTGAAGGCTATTATCAAAGAATTTTCTATAAAGAGTTAATCATTTAATTTTTTTGTTAATTGAAAAATTTTTTCAAATATTTCGACAAAATTTTTTTTGTCTTGATTTTCTATAATATTTTTTAAGACATGTATAGATTGGCAGAGAAGAGGAAATACTTCTTTTTGATAAAAAGGGTTTTCAAACTGAATAGAGGCATAGATTTTGGGATTTTGTTTAGCAAGGTTTTTTATTCTTTCCCATATAGTTTGAAAAGTAGGTGTAGCATAATGATTTATGGCCTTATTAGCAAAAGGTAATTCAGCTAATGTAAGACCCATAGCGAGTAAAAGAAAATGAGGTAAGGCTTGTACTACAGCCATAATTGCATCATGTTCTTCTGGTGTTGTAATTTCAAGTTTTGCTTCAGAAAAAATTTTTTTTATCCAAGGTAGCCAGTTTTTTCCTCTAGCTGGACAAATTACGATAACTTGCTCATTTAAAGATTCTACACCTGGTCCAAATAAAGGATGGGTTCCTATCACTTCAGCTTTACTATATTTTAACATAGCTTCAACAGGTGCTTTTTTTAAAGAAGTGAGATCCATAAGTAAAGCATCTTTTCGTACAAATGGCCCTATTTTTTTTATAGTTTCAACAGTGACGTCTATAGGAACAGAAATAATTACTACATCACATTTTTCTGCTAAAGTTTGAGGAGAAAGTGTAGTTTTTCGGCTTGCACTTAATACTTCATAGCCTTTTTTTTCAAAAAAATCTTTAAACCATTGTCCCATGCGACCAGTCCCACCAATAATACCGATAGTTTTAGGTGTTTTCATCTATCATCCTCTGTCGTAAAAGATGATCAGCTAATACTAATCTCACCATAGCAGCACATACTGGCACAATCCTAGGAATAGCAGAAATATCATGCCTTCCAGTTATAGAAATGGTAGTTGGTTTACCTTTTGTAGTAATGGTACGTTGTGTTTTCTCAATAGAAGGAATAGGTTTAACAGCAGCCCTTACAATAATTTCGTCTCCATTAGAAATTCCAGCTAAAATACCACCTGCATTATTGCTTAAAAAACCATCTGGAGTAATTTCATCATTACATTCAGAACCAAGCATTTCTGCTACTTTGAATCCTGCCCCAATCTCTACTCCTTTTACTGCTCCAATAGACATAAGTGCCTTAGCCAAATCTGCATCCAATTTATCAAATACAGGCTCTCCTAATCCAGCAGGACATCCAATTGCCCTTACTTCTACTATTCCGCCAATAGAATCTCCTATTTTTCTTACTTCAATAATGCGCTTTTCCATTTCTTCATATACTTCAGGATCACAACAAAAAAGCGAATTTTTTTCAATAAAATTTAAATCACAATTTTTTGCTTTTATACCACCTAAAGCTACAGTATAAGCAAATACCTTTATTCCAACTGTATCAAGTACTTTTTGAGCCACAGCCCCAGCTGCTACCCTTGCTACTGTTTCCCTACCCGATGCCCTACCTCCACCTCGCCAATCCCTAATCCCATACTTTTTTAAATAAGTAAAATCGCCATGACCAGGGCGAAAAATATCTTTTATTTTTTCATATTTACTGCTATCTACATCACGATTATAAATTATAAGTGCAATAGGAGTACCAGTTGTTTTTCCTTCAAACACACCAGAAAGGATTTCAACTTTGTCTGGTTCTCGTCTAGGCGTGGTTAAACGTTTTCCGGGTCTGCGTTTTTCAAGCTCTTTTTGAATATCTTCTGCTAAAAGGGGCAATTGTGGTGGACAACCATCAATAATAACGCCAAGGGCTACACCATGAGATTCTCCAAATGTAGTTACCTTAAATGCCTGACCAAAAGAATTACCGGGCATACTTAATGCTAAAAAGTTTATGTTTAACTGTCAACTTATTTATTGCCTCAAATAATTTTTTTGGCTAAAATACAAAAAATGGAAAAAATAAAAGAGATTTTAAAACAACAATCACGTCTTATTCGACTTCCTGCAAAGGGAAAAGCTGTATTTGTGGGAGATACACATGGAGATTTAAACGCAACAGAAACTGTTTTGCGCCTTTATTACAAATCTGATTATGTCTTAATTTTTCTTGGAGATTATGTAGATAGGGGTGAACATTCAAGAGAAAACATAGAGCTTTTATTAGAAAAAAAATTAGAATCACCAGAGCAAATTTTCCTTTTAATGGGAAATCATGAGGGTTATCCCATTTTACCATTTCAACCTGCAGACTTTTGGGAAAGTTTATCTTCTGAAGAAAGGAAAAAATTTGAAGAAATATTTCTTTTATTACCATTTGCTGCAGTGACAAAAAATGGTATCTTAGCAGTGCATGGTGTTCCCCCAAATCTTTCTTCTGTTGAAGATATACTTAAGGCTGAGATAGGTAGCGAGGCTTGGTATCAAATGGTTTGGGGTGATTTTGCTGATAGACCAGGTGATTTTTTTGGAAATCTTTGGGGAAGACCTGTTTATGGAAAAGATTATTTTGAAAAAGTTATGAAAAAATTTGGTTATAATGTTTTAATCAGGGCACATCAACCACATATTCAACCAATTATTTTTGAAGGTCGTTGCTTAACACTTATTACCTCTCATGCTTATAAACCAATGCGAAACATTGCTATTGTAGATTTAGAAAAAGAATTAATTAAAAGCGTTGATGATTTAAAAATTTCTTCTATTTAGGAGAAAATTATGGTTTTTACAAAAACTCTTACCATTAGTACAAAGGAACCAGGTGATATTGTAGATTTAACTCCATTAATAGTACAAGTAGTAAAAGAATCTGGAATCAAAAATGGCATTGTTCATGTTTTTGCACCACATGCAACTGGAGTATTTGCTTTAACAGAACTTGAGTCAAATCTTATTCATGATATAAAGCACCTTTTAGAAGAAATAACTCCTCAAGGTAAAGGTTGGCACCATCCTGCTAATGCTCATTCTCATTTACGTTCCATGCTTTTACCACCTGATCACACTTTGCCAGTAAGAGATGGAAAGCCTATTACAGGTACTTGGCAAAGTTTATTTTTTATTGAAGTTGGTTTGTCTGGAAGACATGTTAGAATTGAAATTACTGTAATAGGTGAATGAGAAAAACAGGTATTGCCTATTTACCTCTTCATAGTGGTAAGGCACCAGCTTGGCTTTTTGAAAGGATGGTCAAGTTGGCGAGAGAAATTTTATATCTTCTTTGTCTTGAATATGGTCAAAAGGAAATTTTACGCCGTCTTTCTGATCCATATTGGTTTCAGGCATTTGGTTGTGTCTTAGGTTTTGATTGGCATAGTAGTGGGGTTACTACTACTGTTTGTGGTGCGATCAAAGAGGCATTAAAAGATATAGGTAAAGAAATTGGTTTATTTGTTGTTGGAGGTAAAGGGAAAACCGCTTTAAAAACACCAGAAGAATTATTTAACATAGGTAATAAATTAGGAATAGAAGTAACTCCATTTATAAAGGCAAGTCGGTTAAGTGCTAAAGTAGATAATATTGCACTGCAAGATGGATATCAACTTTATCATCATTCTTTGTTTTTTACTATTTATGGTGACTGGTCAGTAATACAGCAAGGGATGAATATAAATACAGGTTATGCGAGACGTTATCATTGGTTAGGAGAAAAAGTAAAAAGCTTTGTTTGCGATCCTCATGCTGCTATATGTAGTATGAAAAAAGAAAATTTTGTTTTAAATCTAGTAGCAAAAGAAAGTGAGGGAACAAGAAAAGGTAGTGTTGAACTTCTTAAAGAAGATCCAGAAAAACTTGTTAAAGAATGGCAAAAAATTACTACTTTACATTTACCAGCTCATCATCAAATTTTAATTAGTGATATAGATTTAAAAAAGCTAAAACAAAATTTAATAAAAGCAATAAATGCTTCACCTAAAGACTTTGAATCTTTATTGGGTATAAAAGGAATAGGAGCAAAAACTTTAAGGGCTTTATCCTTAATTGCTGAAGTTATTTATGGTGCTAAACCAAGTTTTAAAGATCCAGCTCGCTATGCCTTTGCTCATGGGGGTAAAGATGGTCATCCTTATCCAGTTAATCGTCGTCTTTATGATCAAAGTATTGAGATCTTAAAAGAAGCAGTTAATTCGGCAAAAATAGGATATACAGAAAAAATAAAAGCATTAAAAAGATTAGCAAATTTTGAGGTCTATTTGTGATAAAATTAAGATGGCCTGTAGTTAACCTAAAAGATAAGTTTCAATTTGCCTGTCATCCAGGGCTTCCTTGTTTTACAGAATGTTGCAAAAGACTTGAAGTTATACTTACTCCTTATGATATTTTGCGTTTAAAAAAGGCTTTAAATATCTCTTCTGAATCCTTTTTAGAAAGATATACTGAAGTTATTTTTCCTGAAAATATTGGTCTTCCAATGTTAAAATTAAAAAAACAAAAAAATTGTCCTTTTTTAGGTGAAAAGGGCTGTTTGATTTATTCTCATCGTCCTAGTGTATGTCGTCTTTATCCATTAGGAAGTGGTTTTTCATCTAAAAAACGTGTTTATTTTCTTATAAAAGAACCTGAATGTTTAGGCTTCCAGACAAAAAAAACAATAACTGTGGGTGAATGGATTAATTCTCAAGGTCTTAAAGAATATGAAGAGATGAATGCACTTTTTGCTGAATTGATTTTTTTAAAAAACAAAATTCGTCCTGTTGGTCTTACTGTAAAAGAAACAAAAATGTTTTTTATGAGTTGTTATAATTTAGATAGTTTTAGAGAATTTGTGTTAAAAAGTAGTTTTTGCAATCGTTTTGATTTAACACCAAAACATTTAAGAAAAATTGAAAAAAATGATATTTTTCTTTTAAAATTAGCCTTTGATTGGCTAAAATTTGCCCTATTTGGTCAACCAACATTAAAGCTTAAAAATGAGAGAATCCCTTCCCACTAATATCTATAATTTTTTTCTCTGAAACTAATAAAACTTTATTTCCTTCAGTAATCTCTCCAATAACAAATACTTCTCTTTTAAATTTCTTCCATATGCCTTCTTTTATTTGTTTTAAAGCATTAGGTGGTATAGTAAATAAAAGGGCATAATCTTCACCACCACTCAATGCCCATTCTAATGGATTTTTATTTAATTTATGAGCTGCTTTTTTACAAATAGAAGAAATAGGTATTTTTGTTTTATAAATTTTTGCCCCTACATTACTTTCTTCACAAATCCACATCAAATCAGAGGCAATACCATCAGAGATATCTATGGCAGCATGTACTAATTGTGTTTCGGCTAGATAAAGACCTAAATCAACTTCTGGTTCAGGGAAAAGATGTGCATTAATTAAAGATAAAAAATCTTTTTGATTTAAATTATTTTCTAAAATAGCTAAACCAGCTGCTGCATCTCCTAAAAAACGACTTACTAAAATTATATCTCCAACTTTAGCCCCAGAACGGAAAAATGGCTTTTTTTCAGTTTTTCCTAAAACTGTAATATTTATTACTATTTTTTCTGCCCTTACTGTATCTCCTCCAATTAGAAAAACTTGATATTTTTGAGCAATTTTTTTAAGTCCTTTAATTAATTCATCTATGTCTTTAGAAGAAAAATCCTTTGGGATGCCAATAGAGATAAGGAAATATTCTGGTTTTCCTCCCATAGCAGCAATATCACTTAAATTAACTGCAAGTGCTTTATAACCAAGAGCAAATGGAGATATCCATTTTTGTTTAAAATGAGTATCTTCTATTAATAAATCAGTAGTAATAAGATAATAACTGCCTCCTATCTCTAAAACAGCAGCATCTTCTCCTATACCTTTTTTTACAAAAGAAGGGACAGTTAAATCTTTTGTTATTATTTTAAAAAGCTCAATAATGTTTTTTTCTTTCATTAAGAAAAAAAGCCGCCTGTTAAAACAGGCGGCTTTTTAAAATTTTATTTTTGATTAAACTTCTATATCAGGGGGAGGAAGATATTCTGATTCCTTTGCTGCAGCTTCTTTAACTTCATTTATACGATTTAAAACTCCTTCTATCACTTCAGGCCCAACAGATTTTTGTTTAGCAACTTCTTCAAACAATGCTCTATTAAATGCTACAGGTACATCTGTAATTGCACCTCTAGAATCAATTCTAGCAGAAGCGAATTCTTCCATAATTCTTTTTTCAAGCTCTTCAGGTACCTCTATATTGAGACCTTTTAATGCCCCTCCAAATAAATCTATAATTTTATCTTCAACCCCACTACCTTTTAATGCATTCAATCTTTTTTCATCTAAAAGCAAAACCATGAAATGAGCCATTTTTTACCTCCTTAATTTTAAATATCCATATCTGGTAAATCTACTTCTAAATTCTTTTCTTTTTCTTTTACATACTTTTCATTGCAGAAAGGATAACCAAAATGCTTCCACCACTTTACAACTACTTTATAAACTTCAGGTCTGAATATAACCCCAGGTGGAAAGATACCTTCTGCTACCATACCTCTGATGAAACTTCCACTAAATTTTTGTTTTTCTTTAGTATGATTGCAGTTATCACTGTATGCAATCTCACCGCACTTGGGACAATACCAAAATTCTTTCATATTTTGAGGTCTAATGTGTAATCCATAAGGTACTTCTGTAGGTGGCTTATCAAAACCAAAACTAGGAATACCTTTTGTCCATAGGATCTGAGTAGCATACATATCATAATATTCACCTACTGCTGCATGGTCTCTTCCAAACATATGATGTGTGCAACCCATATTCTGTCTAATAATACCATGAAGGAGAGACTCTAATGGATTGCCATATCTCATATCCCACAGGCATATACTTACTAAATGTCTTTCAGGTTTAATGTAACCTCCAGTATGTACTGCTTCATGCCCTTCAACAATGGCTTCATCTGGGTAATCGCCTCTTCTTTTCACACCAATAATAGCATTTACTAAGATACCATGGCAAGGTTCTACATCACCTGTATAAGCAGCATTTTTCATTAAGAATTCATGACCCACATGAGGGACATTTCTAGTTTGATGAGCAATTGCTGTTCTCCAACCTAATTCATCAAATTTTTCCCTACATTTTCTCGGAGGTAACCAAAATCTGTCAAAAGGTGGTCTAAATTTTGGTTCATTAATAATAGTATATTTCCCAGCTAATACAATAGGATTTAAACTCCGATAAATAACCCAACCTGGATGTTTCTTATCAAACCTTTCTCTTACTACTTCTGGATTATCCTCAGGTGTTCCAAAAGTTTTATCAGCTAATTCGGGAGGATCAATTTCATAAACTTCTTCTACATCTAATACAGCAAAAGGTTTTCCTTTAAGTCTTAAAAGCACTCTGTCGCCTACAGTAACACCTAATTTTTGATAATCTTCTTTGCTAATGTCAAAAACCAAAGGATAAGGGAAAATCCATTCATTTAAAAGCCTTCTTTTTTTTAAAATTCTTTCTACCTCAGCTTGTGTCATAGATCCTTCTACAGGACTGAAGAAGCCATAACAAATGGACATTATTTCCCTATACACATTCCTCACTGGTACACCAGTCTCAAAATGTAAAGTAGGCTTAATGTCATAAGCAGGACATCCTTTTGCCATTTTCTTTCCTATTTCAGGGTCCCTTACAACTCTTTCCACAAGTCTACCACCATGAGGTAAAGGCCTTTCAATTATTAAATTTGACATTGCACACCTCCTCCTTTTTAATAAGAATCTTCAGTTCTACCAAATACACTTTATCATTTTAATTGTTTTTTAAAACATAAATTAAACAATTTGTCAAGTATAATCTTTACCAAAATCCTTGTTTGCCATACAAGAAACCACGTAATGTGCTATAATAAAGTGATTTTGAAAAATTGCCTTTCACCTAAAAGGTGAAAACACACTCACAAGATATAAAGCAAGCTGTTTTGGAAGTTTTTAACTACCTAGTTTTTTTCCTACTAATTTAGGATAACCTTTTATAAACTCAGATACAGCTAGGCGTTTTCTTCCTTCTAATTGAATTTCTTTTACTAATAAAATACCTTCGCCAGTAACAATCTGAATACCTTCAGGTTTTGCTTCAATAATAGTACCAGGAGGAGTATCCTTTGGTGTAAATGGAATAACCTTTGGTCGAAAGAGCTTTAAAAGCTTACCATCAAGATAAGTGTAGGCACCAGGAACAGGATCAAGTCCACGTATAAGACAAGCAATTTTTTTAGCCGAAGCTGCCCAATCAATTAGCCCATCTTCTTTTTTCAATTTTGGAGCATAACTTGCTAATCTTTCATCTTGAGGTATAGAAGTTAATGTACTTTTTTTAAGACCACGAATAGCTTCTAAAAGTAATTCTGCTCCTAATTTTGCTAAAACATCATGTAATTCTCCAGCAGTTTCCTCCGGTCCAATAGGTACCGCCTTTTGTAATAAAATGTCACCACTATCTAAACGTGGTGTAATCCGAACAATACTTACACCTGTTATTGTTTCTCCATTGATAATTGCCCATTGAATAGGGGCTGCTCCACGGTATTTAGGTAAAAGGGAGGGATGTACATTAATAGCACCATGTGGTGGGATAGAAAGAAGTGCTTTTGGTAAAATTTGACCAAAAGCGACCACTACCAGTAAATCAGGAGCAAGGGTTTTAACTAGATTGATGAAATTATCATCTTTCACAGTTTCTGGCTGATAAACTGGCAAATTATATTGTTGAGCTATAATTTTTATTGGTGGTGGTGTTAATTTTCTTCCCCTTCCTTTAGGTCTATCAGGTTGAGTAACAACACCGATAACTTCATCTTCCTTTGTTTCTATTAAAGCTTTAAAAGAAGGGATAGCAAACTCAGGACTACCAAAAAAGATAATCTTCATTTTTTAAATTGCTTTAAATATCTCCTTTTGTAAAACTCCCGTTTCAACATTCCTAACCTATCCCAGATTAATTTCCCTTCTAGATGATCAATTTCATGTTGAAATATACGTGCCAAAAAGCCTTCAGCTTCTATTTCTATTGTTTTTCCTTTTACAGGGTCAATTCCCCTTACTCTTACCTTAGCAAAGCGTTTAACATTACATATTACACCTGGCAAGCTCAAGCAGCCTTCATCTCCTTCAATCTCTCCTTCACCTGCAACAATTATAGGATTTACCAAGGTAATAAGCTGTTTACCTTCATTTCCTGTTGGATCAAGCACAATTAAACGCAAAGACTTACCAATCTGAGGAGCAGCCAGCCCTACACCACAAGCACTGTACATAGTTTCAGCCATATCATCTAGAAGGTGACGAATTTCCTTTGTAACCTTTTCTATTTGTGCAGCTGGCTTTTTTAAAATAGGTTCAGGATATTTCACAATAGGTAATATTGCCATTATTGTCTCCTGAATCTAAATTTCTTTAAGCATAGCCTCAAGCCTTTCTGCATCTTGAAAATCTATTACCTTTATATTTACATCTTTTACACCATCAACTTTTTTAATAGCTAGTTTAATATCAGCCGCTACCTTATATGCCAAAGGACATACAGGGGAAGTGGGATGTAAAATTAAACTTACATTACCTTCGTTATCTACACGCAAATCTTCTATTATGCGCATGCGTATAACATCTAGACCTGTAGCTGGATCTATTACTTGAGTTAAAGCAGAAAAAATACGCTGCATTAACTCTTGATTCATTTACCTTTCTTTTCTAAGTTTTCCAATTTTTTAACAATTTGTTCTAGTTGTTTTTGCATCTGTGCCATTTGTTCTTTGAGTAACCTAAGCTCATCTGGATTTGTTTGTGAAGGTAATGAACTCCAGCGACAGCCTTTTCCCATTCCCATACCTATACCCATGCCCATTCCACGTCCCCAGCCACCACCACTATGAGCAGGTGCTGTTGCTGCACTAACGCTACTTAATTTGCCCTCTTTAAATGCATCAATAGCTTCCTTCACTGAACCACCATTTACACTCACTATTTGGATGCC
The DNA here is from genome assembly GCA_030262725.1 of Candidatus Desulfofervidus auxilii. NCBI lineage: Bacteria > Pseudomonadati > Thermodesulfobacteriota > Candidatus Desulfofervidia > Candidatus Desulfofervidales > Candidatus Desulfofervidaceae > Candidatus Desulfofervidus > Candidatus Desulfofervidus auxilii. The sequence continues at coordinate 138,996 of JAJSZS010000002.1, forward strand.
TGCTTGCCGTAATGCTTCAAATGCTTTTGGCCCTACATGACCCGTTATTATAACCTCTACCCCCTTTTCTGCTACTAATTGTGCTACTTGAATACCTACACCGCTCATTTGGTTGACAAAAGGATTTTCAAGTATTTCGACATTCATTGTTTCTGTATCTACAAAAATAAAATAAGGGGCTCGCCCAAATCTTAACGATACTTGCGCATCAATTGACGGTCCTTCAGCACTTACTATTATTTTCATATTATCCTCCTTAAGTTCATGTGGTTAGTTTATAATATCTTCTTTTTTTAGACAATAAAAAAAATGGGGCAGCTTTAACTGCCCCATTTTTACAACTTATTGTTGTGACGCTTTTTCTAATTCTTCTATGCGCTGGCTAATGTTTTTTAATTGTTTTTCAAAAAATTTTGCTTGATTCCTCAAAAAGGTCAATTCATCCTCTGCACTACCCCAAGGATAGTAAAACCAAGCCCAACCAGGTATACCTGTAGCCCAGAAACGCCAGCGCCATCCTCTACCCCAGCCTCTTCCCCAGCCCCATCTTGGCCAGGGATTCATAAATCCAGGCACACCAAAACCTGCACAAAAACCCATTCCTCTGCCAGTCATAGGGCCTAAACCTAATGGACCAGTGCGATCACCAGCTGGCATAATTTCTCACCTCCTTTCTAAATAAATTTATTTTTTTAATTTTATTTACCAAAATCTCCTACCAAATCCTCTACCTCTTCGACGTCCAAAACCTCTACCAAAGCCGCGTCCACAACCAAAACGACCAAATCCTCTTCTTCTACCCCAACCATATAGTGCTAAAGGATAATCAATGGGGCTTCCTATTCTGTTAATACCTGTGTAACCCAAACCTCTTCCTACCATTGGCCCCATACCAAAGGGACCTACATTAAATCTTAGCATTTTTTCCTCCTTAACATTGTTTTCTTATTTAACAATAAACATTTTGTAAGTGGATAGCAAGTTCTCCTTCTTTTCTTCCCATATTTTTGGCAACTACCCGACATTTTACTTTTAACAGGAAAGCAATAGGTTTATCTACATCATTTAATGTTTCATAATTTCCTTGTCCTTTTGCTATAACTAAATCGGCTTTTTTATAAGCATCAATGAAATTTTCACTACATTTTTCTAAAATAGTTCCAGGAATATCACTTCCATTGTCTATAACCTCCACTATTCCATTTAATCCTGCTATTTTTGCATCTTCTAAAGTTGCATCATTGATAATAGGCTTTGCCTTTACTGCATAAGTAATTTTTTCTGTACCTATTTGTTTAATTAGAAATTTATCAAACACTACCTCCCCTGCATTATCACCTAAGAAAAGGATATTTTTCGCTTTTTCAACTGCTTTTTTAAATTTTTCCAATGTTTTTTTATCTAGGGGTTCTTGAAGTGTTTTTTCAATTTCTTCTTCAACATTAATCGTTTCACCAGGTCGAGCACCAAAATCAATCATGTTACCAGCCAAGGACAACCTAACTGCTATTTCAAAAGGATTTGAAGCATGAAGTAATTTTTCTTCCAATGTAGGATAAAGTGCTAAAGCTAATTCATTAAATCGTCTCTTTAAATCAGCATATGGATCATCATTATTTGTCATTTCTTTTACCATGTGGTGCACTCGCCATCCAATCTCTGGTGGTGATGTATTCCATGAAATTCCATGCAGCATCTGCAAAATCTCTCGCATTATTTTTTCCTGCATTGCTTTATCCTTTGTAGCCAAACATACTGCCTGTAACGCCTGACGTAAGAAACAAGGTATACATTCCAAATAAACACGCATCCTTATCCTCCTTGCAGCAAAAATTATGCCATTTTTTATTTTGAATATAAAGAGGAAATTAATGCTAGAAAGAAAAAGATTGCAATTTGCAATTGCAAAATACACCAAGGAGGCAGTTACTTGACTGCCTCCTTGCAGGAAAATTGATTAATAAGTATGAGTGCCAATTACGACTTCTTTACCAAAAATAGTTTCAAGTTTATTCTTTATCTCTTCAAGATTCAAAGGACACTTAGCTACGGTAGTGGCTTTAACCATACATGTACCAAGATGAATTATATCAAAATCATTTTCATACAATTTTGCTAATTCTTGCACTAATGTAACTTTTGGCAAAACTAAACCTGGACAGCCACCACAAGTGCACATTCCCACAATCTGTATCTCTTCATCTTTATAACGGGCAAATTCACCTTCACGTTTAGCAGATGCTTTAAAACATTTTAAACAGGCAATACAGTGTCTATCTCTGATGTTGTCACAAGAAATAATTAAAATCTTTTTCATAACTAACCTCCTTTTAATTTTTTGTTTATTTTAAGCAAAAAGTAGACCAAAAGGCAAGAAAAAAATTAAAAAGCTAATAACTAGCACCTCCTGAGCAATTCTATTTATTCATTACTTTATCTCCGCAAAATAGTTATTGAGACCAACTAAAGGGTTTTTGTTTTGTAAAATATTACTAAACATTTTGCCTGTTAGAATGTAATAATCCCTGCCATAAGGACCAATGATTTCATTACCTGAGTTATCATAGAGATGGAGCCTTTTAGCAAAATTTTCTTTTTTGAAAGGCAAAAAGTAATTGGATGAAGTCAAAAATATAGCCTCTTTAAATTGATATTCATCCATGTATCTCTTTAACAATGCTGGTAAATGCTTTTTACAACTTGTCTTTACTTGAGAAATTTTTAGATTATAGTTTGAAATACCATCAGTAGGTCTCAAAAATCCATAATATGCAGAAAGAATAAGCGTAGGTAATTTATCTATTCGTTCCCATAGCTTAATGGGAATCTGCTTATAAAAAATTCCATTATATCGCAGACATGCAGGATAGTGTTTTGATTTATAAACGCAGTGTTTGTAGGCTTTTTCAATACATTGTCTATAGGAGGAGAATACCTCAAGAGGCGTAGTTGTATTTAAAGAAATATCACTTTGTATCATACGCTCAATTTCTGCATCTGCTCTTTTTGCGGCTGAGCAAGCTAGAATAAAAAGCCGTTTTTCTTTTAAAAGTTCCATCTCTCCTCCTTTTAAATTTATAACTTATTAAGCTCCTATTGTCAAGGTTAAATTTCTTATCTTGAAATAAAAAGCTTGATTTTTCATTAGAAATGTTTATGATATAAGCCATGAAAATTACAGAAGCATTAACTGAAATTGCTAAAGAATTTAAAATGCTTGGTGAAAGACAAAGGGATTGGGAAAGAAAACAGATTAACTGGCAAAAGGGGCAAGTTCCATTTAATGATTTTTGTTATTATGTAGCATTAAGTGCTGTATGGCAAACTTTTAGTAAACAGATAGAAGGAGAACAAAGGAGGAAGTTTGTATTTGATCTATATAAGGTATTTAAGCAGGTTATTGAAGGAGGGGATTTTGATTTAATAACCACAATGCTTAAAGAATATAAAGCCTCTCGTTTCATGGCAGGAGTAAATTTATTTTCTCTTTGGGTAAGAGTAATTAGGGAATTAAAAAGTGTAAATGCAAACTTGTCAAACCCCATTTTAATTCAAAAAACTGCTGAAATATTTTCTTCTCGCACGCAACATTGGCTTATTTATGCACCATTAGAAGCTGCAATTGTAGTGGGGGAACTTTTTCCTGCATTGCCCCAAATTGTTCCAGCACTTGGTAAAAGGGTGATGGAAGGTCTTGCAATACTTGGGCTTTATTTTGGCTATCCGCCAATAAAGAGAGAGCTTGAAGTCATTCACCATTTTTTACTCCATTTAGCAACACTGGCTGGCACAAATCATCTTATTATTGAAATGGGTATTTGGGCAATGGCTAAAAAACAAGTTTCTTAAATTTTTATGTCAGATATAAAAAATTTTTTAAAATATACTTGGTCACCATTTTTTGCCAGATTTGGTACTTTGACTCCAGTACAAACTGCCGTTATTCCAGTATTGCTTTCTGGAGAAAATGTGATTGTATGTTCACCTACTGCTACAGGTAAAACTGAGGCAGTTGTGGCACCTCTTATAGAAAGATTAATACCAGAAATAAATAAAAATCTAATATTGCTTTATATTGCTCCTACTAAAGCTTTGCTCAATAACCTTTTAGAAAGATTAAAACTTCCTTTAGAAAAATGTGGTTTTAAGGCTATTGTGCGTACAGGGGATAAGCCATATTTGCCTAAAGGCACTTTTCATTTGCTTTTTATTACTCCAGAATCATTTGATTCTTTGCTCTGTCGTCAAAAGGATATTTGGCAATCTATAAAGGCTATTGTCATAGATGAAATCCATTTTTTAGATAATACTTACCGTGGTGACCAACTCCGTGTTTTATTAAAAAGACTTTTAGAGAAATTAAAAGAAATACCTCAATTTGCTGCCCTTTCAGCTACCCTTTTTGATCCAAAAGCTGTGGCTACTAGATATTTTTATCCAGTTAAAGTAATTGAAGTAGGTCAACCTCGTTCACTTAAATTTTTTCTTTCAAATAACTGGGCTCAAATAATAAATTTTTTAAAAGAAAATAAATGGCTTAAAGTCATTATTTTTTGTAATAGGCGAAAAGATGTTGAAAGCCTTTATTTAGAACTTTCTCGTTATTGGCCAAAGGATCGTATTCTTACTCATCATGCTAGTTTGTCGTATCGAATCCGTAAGGAAACAGAACAACTTTTACGTCAATGGCGTTGGGGGCTTTGTATTTGTACATCTACTTTAGAAATAGGGATTGATATAGGTGATTTTGATGTAGCTATTTGTTATCATCCACCTCCAACACCATCTGCTTTTCAGCAAAGAATTGGTAGAGCTTCAAGACAAAAAGATTTTATAGCTGCTATTGGTTTTTATGAAAATGAGGCAGAGGCAGAATGTTTTAATATCTATGCTGGATTGGCTGTACAAGGAATGGTAGAACCCATAGAATACATACCTGATCTTTCAGTCATAGTACAACAGACATTTTCTATGCTTTTTGCCCAACCATCTGGAATAATGAAGGAAAATTTATTTTCATTATTGTCTCCTTTAGCATCCTTTGAAATTATAGAAAAAATTCTTATCCATCTTTTAGATACAGCATGGATTGAAGAAAGAAGAGGGAAATTTTTTGCTTCAGAAAAATTAATGAATTTAGGAGAGAGGGGTGTTATTCATTCAAATATTCCTCAAAGTCGAGAATTTAGAGTAATTGAGATGTCTACACAAAAATATATAGGGGAAATAAATTTAGAAGCTAGTGAAGGAAATCGATTTATACTTGGAGGGAAACTTTGGGAAATACAAAAAATAAAAGGAAAAAATTTATTTGTGCAATTAGTGACAGGTACGCCTACACTTAGTGCCTTTCGTAAGAGATTTTCTCATGGAGCTTTTACACGTTTTTTACCAAAAGAATTGCAGATGGCTCATTGACCTTATAATTAAATTTTGTTACAGTTGCTTTAAATGTTTGAGGAGGTGGAATGATGTTGCGTAAAAAATTTTTGTTTTTATTAATTTTACTTTTATGTGGTTGTGCTGCTATATTAGTTGGCACAGGAGCTGGTGTAGGTATTGCTGGCTATAAATACATTGAGGGTGCTCTTGAGATAGAGTATATAGCTCCATATGAAAAGGTTTGGAAGGCTACCAATCTAGCATTAAAAGATGCAAACATTCGTATAGAAAAAATACAAAAGGACGCTATAAATGCCAAAATTGTAGCAAGAAAGGCAGATAACACTAAGGTAATAATTAAATTGAAAAACAAACCCTCTGGTATTGTTAAAATGAGCATTAGAGTGGGGCTTTTTGGCAATGAAGAAGCTTCTTTAATTATTAAAAAGGCAATTGATAAAAGGTTAGGTATTAAGGAAAAGGGGAAAGTTTAAAGTTTGGGAAAAAGATTGAATAAATTGCACCTAAGGAGAGAAATGGCCCAAAAGGAATAGGAAAGTAACGGTCTTTTTTAAAAAAAATTATCCATATTATTCCTACAAAACTACCTATTAAAGAAGAGATAAAAATCACTAAAGGGATGGCTTTCCATCCCAAAAACGCCCCAATCATAGCAAGAAGTTTGATATCTCCTCCCCCCATTCCTTCTCTTTTTGTGAAAAGATAATAGCTATAAGCAATGAGAAATAAACTTCCACCCCCTAATAAAGTACCTAAAAGGGCATCCTTAAAAGAAATATGTGGTAAAAAGATACTGCTTAAAAGACCAATGGCGATACCTGGCAAAGAGATTTCGTCAGGAATAATTTGCTGCTTTAAATCAATAAAACTAATAACAATCAGAGCGTAAATAAACAGAAGATAAATAACTGTTATGAAAGAAAGTCCATAACGATGGTAAACGATTAAAGTAAAAAGACCAGTCATAAATTCCACTAAAGGATACTGCCAAGAAATAGGTTTCTTGCAATAACGACACCTTCCTTTAAGAAAAATAAAACTCAAAATAGGAATATTTTCATACCAACGAATTGGAGTATTACAATGAGGACAATGAGAACCAGGAGAAATAATAGATTTTCTTTGAGGTAAGCGATAGATACAAACATTCAAAAAACTGCCTATAATAGTACCTAAAGAAAAAAGAAAAAAACTTATCACATCCGTATATTTAAACTTTTTGATTAAAGAGTCAACAGACTTGACTTTTTAGTAAAAATTTTTTATTTAGCAATGTTAAAATTTAACTATTTGAATTTTAATGAAAAGATTTTATGAAAACGTGTCTTCTTGCTAGATATATTTTAAAATTTCGTTTTATAGGTGTATTTTTTCCACTATTACTTTGTATATTTTCTCTTTTTATAATTAGGGATTTAAAAATCGAAACTCATCAATATGACTTTATTCCTACAAATCATTCCTTCATTTCTGTTCAAAAGATACTTACTGATATCTTTGGTGGGCTAAATCGAGTAAATATTGCTATTGAAGCAAAAAATGGTAATATACTGAAACCTTCTATTTTAGAAAAAGTAAAAAATCTAGCAGAGGAAATTCAACTTCTTGATGAAGTTGATCCAAGACGGGTACGTTCTATTTTCTCCCATAATATTAAACATATTGAAGTACATCCTGATGGTTTTTATGTACAGAGGCTTTTAAGAAATGTTCCCTCTTCTCCTGAAGAAATAGCTGTTTTAAAAAAGAAAATTTTAAAAAATCCTTTAGTTTATGGCCCTCTTATTTCTAAGGACTTTAAAGCCACACTTATTCAGGCAGAGTTTCGTGAGGATGTGTCTTCAAAAAAGATATATTCCAAAATTAATGAGATTATCAATCGTTATCATGGAGATGATGTAAATATTTATATTAGTGGTCGTCCAATCTTAGAAGGCTATATTGATGCCCATTTGACCTCTATTATTCATGTTTTTTTAGTTACTTTAGTTATTATCCTGTTTCTACTATTTTTAGCCTTTCAGAAAAAACGCGGTTTTTTGTTGCCCCTTTTAGCTGCTAGTATGTCAGTAGTTTTCAGTATGGCAACTTTAAACTTGCTTCATCTTCGCTTAAATCCTTTTACCATCCTGCTTCCTTTCCTTATCTTTGTTTTAACTATTGCTCATAGTATCCAATTCATGGAGCGATATTTTGAAGAAAGTTCTGTCAACAGAGATAAAACTCAAGTAGGTTATGCTGTTTTAAGCTCTTTATTAAATCCCATTCGCGCTTCACTTTTTACAGATTTTCTAGGTTTTGCCTCCCTTATTCTTATCCCTATCCCTGCCATGCGAACAATAGCTATTTTGGGTAGTTTTGGTGTATTGAGTATTTTTATTACTGTAGTTTTATTCTTGCCTGCTTGTTTTGCAGTTTTTTCTTTACCTGATGTCAAAAAAAATAATCCAAATTTAGGGCTAGTTGAGGCTATTTTAAAAAAGTTCATTAGTTTTTGGCAGAAAAAGTGGCAGAGATTTTTAATCCTTTTACTTTTTGTCTTTTTCTTTATTTTAGCTATTTACGGGTTAAGGCATATAGAAGTAGGAGAAAATGAACCAGGTACTTCTATCCTTTATCGTGATGCCCCATACAATGTAGCAGAAAGAAAAATCAATGATTATTTTTCTGGCTCAAATCCATACTATATCTTAGTTGAAGGGAAGGAGCCAGAAGCATTGCTTAAAGCAGAAGTAATTAAGGAAATGGATAATTTAGAAACTTTTTTAAGAAAAAATTTAAAAGAAGCTGGTTATAGCCTTTCTATAGCTGATTATATGAAGCTCATGAATCTGGCTATTCAACATCGCTTTGAGGTGCCAAAAAAGGATAAAACTATAGGAGAGTATATTTTTCTTTATGAAAGTAATGCCTTTCCTGGAGAGTTTGATGTTTTTATTACACCAGACCACCGTTTTGCCAATATTCGGTTAGATTTGAAGGACTGCCGAGGTAAGACAATAGAGAAGGCTATCACTTTAACAGAAAAATGGGTCAAAGAAAATCATAACAGTCCTTGGGTAAAATTTAAATATGCTGGTGGCTTAATTGGTATTTTAGGGGCAACAAATGAAGTGATTAAAGATGGATTATTTATAAGTATGGCAGTCTTAAGTGTTCTCATTTTTATTCGCGTAGCTTTAGCACTTCGTTCTTTTACTGGTGGTCTTATCCTTTTTATTCCATTGATTTTCAGTATGGCTGTTACATTTGGTAGTTTTGGTCTTTTTCATATTCCTTTTACTGTAGCTACTTTGCCAGTAGCTGCTATGGGGACAGGTCTTGGCATTGACTTTAGCATCTATTTAGCTTCTAGGATTAAGGAAGAAAGAGAAAAAAATAAAGATTTAATTACTGCTATAAATCAAGGTGTTCTTACTTGCGGTAAGGCTGTATTTTTTACAGGTACAATTCTTACAATTGGCGTCATATCTTGGTTATTTTCTTCTTTAAAACTTCAGGCTAAATTAGGTGGCACTTTAGGATTCCTTTTATTTTTAAATATGCTATCTGCTCTGATAATTTTACCTATATTTCTGTTAATATTCAAACCAAAATTTTTAGGAGGAAAACAATGAAAGTATTATTTTTACAACCACCTATGGGAGGCTGGGTTACTTGGGGAAGGCATATTGCTATAAATGTCAACCATGCTCAATTAGCCGCTAATTTAAGAGAATGGTATCCAGAGATTGAAATTAAAGTTTTGGATTGTCGTGCTTTAAGGATGGATGAAAAACAGATGATTGATGCCATAAAAGAAATAGAGCCTGATTTGGTTTATATGGGAGATGCCTTACAAACAACAGGTGTAGCTGCCATTCATCCAAGGTATAAAAATGCAGCTAATCTTATTAAAAAAGTCCTGCCAGAGACGTTGGTCTGTGTAGGTGGATTTTTTTATGGAGCAAATGCAGAAAAGATGCTTGAAGAAACACCTGAATTTGATTTTGTCATTTCTGGTGAAACAGAAGTTACTATGCCAGAACTGGCGAAGGAATTAAGCAAAAAAGACCCCAATATCCCTTCAATTAAAGGTTTAGCTTATCGTGAAAATGGGATTGTAAAACTTACAGAATATCGCCCTTTAATAAAGAATTTAGATGATTTACCTCTGCCAGCTTATGATTTATTCCCCATGGATAAATATATCGGTTTTAATTATGTGAGGCATTATGTTGAAACATATCATTCTAGGGGTTGCCCAAATGGATGTCGTTTTTGTGTAGGTTGGACAAATTATGACCCAAGGGGAAATAGGGATTGGACTTGTTATCGCTTTCGTTCAGGCAAAAGAGTAGTAGATGAGTTGGAATTATTGGAAAAAAGATTTGGAGCAAAATGGGTAGTAATGATGGATGAGGATTTTAATGTAAATCGAAAAAGGATAGAGGAGCTTATTGAAGAAATGAAAAGAAGAAAACTTAAGATTAAATTCTTCTTTATGGGTCGTGCTCCTTATTTTTTAAGGGATAAAGATTTGCTTAAAGAATTAAGGGAAGTTGGTTTTATCTGTGGATTATTTGGTATGGAGGCAGTAGATGAAGAAACTTTAGAGAAGATAAATAAAGGGATTAGGATAGATGAGGTAGAGGAGGCAATAAAAGTATTTCGGGAAAATAATATTATGTCTGTTGTTACTTGGATGGTAGGTTTCCCTGATGATGATGAATGGAGGATTAAATATCGCTTTGAAAGGTTAGATAAGATTGATCCAGATATGGCTGCCTTACAAATTATGACACCTTTGCCAGGTATCCCTATGTATGAGGAATTAAAACCTTATATTGTAGATAATGATTTAAGAAAATGGGATTTTCAACATGCAGTAGTAAGGACAAAATATTTAAGCAAAGAGGACTTAGGAAGATTAGCTGCTTGGTCAAATAGGGAATTTTATTCCAAACCAGGTCGCTTTCAAAGGATCTTATATTATAAAGGTTTTCATCCATTCTGCCGTCTTGTTGCTAGGTCTTATATAGAAACAGCAGAAGCCCATACAAGGGCAGCTGTTTATGATGAAATATTTGTTTAGAGGATAAAAAATGATGAAAAGGGATGTTCATATTACACCAATGGATTTATTAAAATCAGTTCAATTTAAAGAAGGGGATTTGGCAAAGATTGCTATTATCAGTGGACAACCTCAAAGGGTATCCATGGCTCTTGAAAAATTAAAAAATCCTATAAGAAATTTTAGTGCCTTTGGTTATACATTTTGGACGGGTAAATATAAAGATAAGCGGGTAACAGTAGGAAATGGTGGTCTTTATGCACCAGATTCAGCTTTAATTACTGAATTACTTTGTGTTGCTGGAGTAGATTATCTTATTAGGCTTGGTTCATGTGGAGGAATGCGAGAAGACATAAAGATTGGTGATTATGTATTGGCTGAGAGTGCTTTAAGAGGAGATGGGGTAACAAAATATTACGTAAGTGATGGTTTTATTCCTTATGCAGATAAGGAATTAAGCAATAAACTTGAAGAAGTTTTTAAAAAACGGGTGCATAGAGGCATAGTTTGGACAACTGATGCATTGCTTAGAGAGACAAAGGAATTAGTTAATAATGCTATTAGTAAAGGGGCAATTGCTGTAGATATGGTGACAAGTCCTTTTTTAACCATTGCTCAAATATATAAGAAGAAGGCAACAGCTATATTGGTTGTAAGTGACAATTTGATTACTGGTGAGATAGGTTTTTCAAGTATTAGATTCTTTGATGCAGAAAAAAGGATGATTGACCGTGCTTTTGATTTAATTGGAGTGATTGATGAATAGTCCATTGGCGTTTCCGGTAAGATTTAAAAATAATACTATCTATGTCCTTGATGAGACAAGATTGCCATTTGAAGAAATTTATATTGAAGTAAAAGATTTAAATGATGCTTTAAAAGTACTTGGTGAAATGAAGACAAGAGCCTTTGGGCAAGTATTATTATTTTTTTATACCTGTGTCCTCTTAGGGAAGGTTGATGAAGTCGCTTTAGCATTTAAAAAGAAGCGACCTACTTTTGACTTTTTTCATTTAGCAGAGATGGTAAAAGGAGTTTTTCAAAAAATGCCTGATATAAAAGAAGCAATAAATATCATTGTAAATGGATTTGAAAAGAAGAGAAAAGAGCGTGCAAAAAAACTGGCTCATTTATTGCCTAAATCTTCTCAGATTCTAACTATATGTAATCTAAATGGTGAGCTTGTTTATTTATATGAAGCTTTAAAAGAAATAAAAAAAGAAGCAATGTTTTTTGTTTCTGAGACAAGACCATATTTACAGGGTACAAGACTTACTTTTTGGGAATTAAGTAAGGCTAATATTCCAGCAAAATTAATATGCGACAATCAAGCAGCTATTTTAATGAAAGAAAAAAAGATAAATTGTGTAATTGTTGGTTCAGATAGGTCTAATAAAAAGGGAGATATTATAAATAAGATAGGTACTTACCCCCTAGCTAGATTAGCTTACCATTTTCATATTCCTTTTTATGTCCTTACCCAATATCCAAAAGAAATAGATATAGAAAAGATTGAAATAGAGGAACGTCCTGAAAGAGAAGTGTTTATGTGGCTTAAGGAAAGAGATTTTCCAAAAGCAGTTTATCCAGCCTTTGATATTACTCCAAATAAATATATTTCTGGCTGGATAAATATTTCAGGTGAAATAAGATGCGTTTAAAAGAGATAAATTTTACTTTGCTCATTTGGGGTATGCCCTCAAAAGAGGGAATAGAGAAAATTAAGAAAAATAATTTGCTTATTCTTGTTCCTGAAATGAGGCCTTATCTTTTAGGCTTAAAAGTAGCAGAAATACTGAAAGAAGAAGGAATAGAATCTATTTATGCCACTGATAATATGTTAGGTTTGCTTTTTTATAAAAATAAAATAAAAGAAGTTCTGTTTTTTTATAAGGACAAAAATAATAATCATTTTTTAGGTATTTGTGGAAGTCTTTATGTCTGCCTTTTAGCCAAATTGCATCAGGTGCCTATTAAGGCATTAAAAGGAGAAAAAATAAATTTTAAAAATCTTGATCAGGACGCATCAACTATTGATGGATATTTGTTTTTAAAAAATTCAGCTATAGAAGCAAGAGATGAATTTGTGCCTATGGAGATCATAAAATGAACTATGAAAAAGAAAAAGAGGAAATCATATTTTGGGGGAGAAAACTATATGAAAGGGGTTTAGTTTGTGGTAGTTCTGGAAATATATCCAAAAAAGTTAATGATAAAATCCTCATTACTGCTCACAACAGCTATTTAGGCTTTTTAGAAAAAGAAGATATCTTAATTTTAGATAGAGATGGAAAAATTTTAGAAGGTGATAAAAAGCCTACTTCGGAAATAGCATTACATTTAGCTATTCATAAAAATTTTTCTGAAAAGATAGTTATTCATGCCCATTCACCCTATACAGTTTATTACTTTCAATATTTTAAAATATTAAAACCTCTCACTTTTGAAGAAAAATTTTATTTAGGAAAAATCCCAGTTATTCCTCAAAATACACCTACAGTTACAGATATTTTACCAGTTATTGATGCATTAAAGAAAAACAATATTGTTGTTTTAAAAAATCATGGCATTGTAGCCATTGGGAATGATTTTAAATCCACATTTTCATTAATTGAGCTTTTAGAAATAAATGCAAAATTAAGTCTAATTACTCAAGCTATATCACAAGTAAAAGAAGAAATTAAGGAAGAAAGACATTTAGAAAAGTGTAAGTTATTTTCCAAAGAGCATATTTCTTCTTTAGTAGACATTATAAACAATGATGAAACTGTTCAGTCTTTGGGAAAGACATATAACCTTACAACAATTTTATGTGTAAGGGACGAGAAAGAAGCAATTTCTTTTTATTATGAAAAAGGAAAAATTATAAAGGTTAAAAATGATGAAGAAAATGCAGAGTTTATATTTTCAACAAAAAGGGAGATTTGGAAACAAGTATTTAATGGTGAGATTGATCCATTTGTTGCTTTTAATCAAGGGAAAATAAAGTTAAAAGGTGATTTTAATAAGCTTTCCAAATGGTTTCCTGTTTTTGAAAGGACATTTGAACTTTGGAAAAAAGTAGCAGTGGATTAAGGAATGGAAAGTTATAGTATGTATATAGGTGGAGAATTTAGGGATAAAAAGGAAAAAGTCTTAATAGAAAATCCAGCTACAGAGGAAATTATTGCTCAGATGCCTCAAGCTGATGAAAATGATTTAGCATTCTGTATAGAAAAAGCAAAATCAGCACAAAAAATTTGGCAAAATACATCTTTTAAAGAAAGAAAAGCGCTATTATTGGAAATTTCTCAAACTATTCTTAAAAATTTAAAAAGATTAGCAGAATTAGAAACAATTGAAATAGGAAAACCTATAAAAGAAACACTTTTTGTTGATATTCCTTTAGCAGCTAAATGTTTTGAATATTATGCCTCTTTGATAGAAAATATTTCTTTTCCCTCCTTTTCTACTGAAGATACTATAGACATCATTCAATATCAGCCATTTGGCATTGCTGCAATATTTTTGCCATATAATGTTCCATTAATGATATTTGGTTTTAATGCCGCTTCTGCCTTAGCAGCCGGAAATGCCATTATTGTTAAACCATCTGAATTTGGCAGTTTATCTTTGTTAGAATTGGCAAAATATATTGATGAATTAGATTTTCCAAAAGGACTGATAAATATCATCACAGGAGAAGGGTCTATTATTGGAAAGGCATTAGCCTCATCTGATGTAGATATTATCTCTTTTACAGGCTCAAGCGAAAGTTTTAAGAAAATGTTTGAAAATATGAAAAATCCAAAAAAGATTATATGTGAATTAAGTGGTGTGAATTTAGCTATTGTCTTTTATGATGCTTTGTTGGAAGAGGCAGCCGAAAATATTGTTGCTTCAGCTTTTATGAAACAGGGACAAATGTGCATTAATACAAGTGTTTGTTTAGTTGAAGAAAGTATTTATGAAACATTTTTAAGAAAACTCATTGAAAAAACAGAAAAAATAAAAGTAGGAGACCCTACTTCTCCTTTAACAGGCATGGGGCCATTAAGGTCAAAAGAACATTTAGAGGAAGTGATTAAAAAAGTAGAAAAATTTAAAGAAAAAGGAAAGATTACTAAAGGTGGAAATAGATTAGGGACAAAAGGCTATTTTTATGAGCCTACTATTATAGAGATTGAGGAAATGATTTATGAGGAATGTTTTAATCCTATTTTGTTGATAAAGAAGTTTAAGGAAGCAGAAATAAAAGAGTTAATAGAAAATAATCCTACCGGCTTAGTGCTTCAAATCTGGTCAAAAAATTTAAAAAAGGCAAAAGATTTAGCAATGAATGCTAAGTATGGGACTGTTTGGATAAATACATTTGCTCAGATGGATGCCTTTACCCCATTTGGTGGGTTTAAACAGAGTGGATGGGGAAGGGTATTAGGAAAATGGGGTTTATTTGAATATCTTCAACCAAAACATATTGGGATTTCTTTTAACAAAAGTCAGGTGTCAGGTTGGTTTGGATAAACCTTAAAAGGAGGTAAAAAATGAAGAAGTTTTTGTTATGGGTTTGTTTTTTAATCTTTTGGTCAAGTCTTGCCTTTTCTGCTACTTGCCGTCCGCCTGATTTACCAGAAAGTCCAACAGTAGAGCAGATTATGAAAAGGTGGTTTGATATTAAATTCACACGTTATGCAGATGATGTCTATTACACAGGACAAGTAGTTATGATTGATAAAACAGGATTTAAAAGGACAAAAAAATGGATTAGGCGCCGTTTAATTATGCATGGGAAAAAGGGAGTAGATTATAAAGATTTAGTTGTTATGACATATCCTGAATATACAAAGGGTTTGGCAGTTTTAACTTGGGCATATTTAGATGTAAGAAAACAAAATGACCTTTGGCTTTGGTTGCCTTCTTTGAAGAAGATAAGGAAAATATCTCAAGCAGAAGAAGATGATGCATTTTTGGGTAGTGAATTTACAGTAGAAGATATCACTACAAGACGTTATGGTTATGAAAGTTATGAACTTTTAGGAGAAGAAAATTTCCCAGGCTATACAAGTCGTTATGATGGAAAGACATATTTTAAAAATACACCATGTTATAAAATAAAAGGTATTCCAAATAAAAAGGATTGGT
Source organism: Candidatus Desulfofervidus auxilii (assembly GCA_030262725.1). Taxonomy (NCBI): domain Bacteria; kingdom Pseudomonadati; phylum Thermodesulfobacteriota; class Candidatus Desulfofervidia; order Candidatus Desulfofervidales; family Candidatus Desulfofervidaceae; genus Candidatus Desulfofervidus; species Candidatus Desulfofervidus auxilii. The sequence goes on from JAJSZS010000002.1 coordinate 154,573, forward strand.
ATTATAGCTATCGTATTATTTGGGTAGATAAAAAGACAGGTATTTGTATTTTTGATGAATTTTACGATAAAGCAGGCAGAAAATTTAAGATTGTCTTTCGCTACTATATTACTCCAGAAAAAGATTGTTGGGTTTCAAAGATATGGGAAGTCTATAATTTCCGCACAGGTCACACTGATTGTATAGACATTCAAACTTATAAATTCAACATTGGTTTAAAAGAACGCCATTTTAGTCCAAGAATTCTTGAAAGAATGGAATGGTAAGGAGGTACAAGATGAAGAGATTAATAATCTTTCTATTAGTATTATGGCCTATTATTAGCTATGGGACTATTTTGGAAAAAGGCCCAATTACAATAGAGGGTTATATAAAGAATGAAACTGGATGGAATATGAATGAAAATAAATTTATGAAGATTTTGAATGTAATTGATCTAAGAGGACAATTTAGACCAAATGATTACCTTTCTTTTTATGCACATATCAATAAATTTTGGGATAGTGCTTATGGACGTGTAGGTGAATATAGGGCAGCTAAAGATGATATGTACACAAATAAGGCTTGGCATGGTTTGAGTTGGGTAAGGGAAATGTATGTAGACTTTTTTTCAGACTATGTGGATATAAGGGCAGGAAAACAGATTGTGACTTGGGGAGCAGCAGATGGTATCAGGATTCTGGATCAAGTTAATCCTTTAGATTATAGAGAATTTACTTTAAAAGATTGGAATGAAATAAAGATTCCACTTTGGATGTTAAAAGTTGAGATTGCTCCTACAGTAAATGGCAGTCTTCAATTTTTATTTATACCGGATTTTGAACCAAATTATTTAGCTACAGATAACGCACCTTTTGCATATACACTAACAAGAGATGCATATAATGCATATAAAATATTAAGAAATTTTGGTTATCATGTTGTAATAAAAAAAGAAATGCCAGCTGAAACATTTGAAAATGCAAAATTTGGTATCAGATGGCGGGATGTAATAAATAGTTTTGAATACACATTGAATTACCTTTATGGCTGGAATATGAATGCAGAAACTTATTCTTCAATAGATATGACTACAGCTACAGGCCCTTCTCCTCTTCCTGGTTATCCTCCTATTGGTTCTACATATTATTTTGTTAAAAAATATAGTCGTATTCATCTTTGGGGTTTTTCTTTTTCAAAAACTTTAGTGAGCGGACTATTACAAGGTCTTACTATTAGAGGTGAATTTGCTTATTTTAAAGATGTTCCTATGGCATATAGATTACAGTCAAAAACCTATTATCATAAAGTTGACCAATATAAATATGTTATTGGATTAGACAAATATATTGTTACAAATTGGCTTTTTAGTTTTCAATTTATACAATTAATAAATAGTAAAGGGAGCTGCCAAGGGCAAAAATTCATATTACCTTCAGGTGGTACGATGGATAAAGTTTCAACTTATTTAACCTTAAAAATTGCTACTGATTTCTTTCATGAAAGAGTAAAGCCTGATATTCTTATTCTTTATGGTGATGACAATGAATGGCGTATTAGTCCAAAGGTTTATATTGAAATCGGTGATCATGTTACTACAACAATTGGTATGCATATATTTGAGGGTGATGCTGAGGAATTATATGGAGAATTTGATGACAAAGACGAAATCTATTTCCAATTAAAGTACAGCTTTTAGGAGGAAACAATGGATGTTTATAAAGCTTTAGAAAAATTAGCTCAAAAATATCCTCAAAAAGAGGCATTAATCTTTGGTGAAAGAAAAGATACATTTGAAGAGTTATTTATAAAAGTAAGACGCTTAATGGGCTCATTTAAAGCATTAGGTATGGAAAAAGGGCAAAAAATTGCTATTTATTTACAAAACTGTCCAGAATATGTGTATGCTTATCTAGCAGGATTAAGTTTAGGAATAACAATTGTGCCTTTAGATATGTCTTTAAAAACAGAAGAATTAAAAAATATTTTGTCCCATTCTGAAGCAGAATATTTAATTGCCCAAAAAAATATAAGATTGGAATTGCCTAATTTAAAAAAATTAGATATAAATACTTTAATTTCTCAAGGAGAAAAAATAGATGGAGAAACAGTTAAAGAGACAGATTTAGCTATTATTATTTATACTTCTGGCACAACAGGTATACCAAAAGCAGTCCCTTTGACTTATAGACATCTTGATTCCCCTGTCGCTACTTTAGGCTATTTTGGTTATGATGAATGGCTTGAAAGAAATATTTGCTATATACCTCTTTCTCATATGGGAGGTCTTGTTTATCTTCTAATGACCCTTGGCTTTGGCAGCACTTTGGTATTAGGGAAAAAGTTTATTCCTGGTGTTTTTTTAAGAGAACTTGATAAATATAAAATTACAGCCACTTGGCTTCCTCCTTCTATCTTAGAAATGCTTTTAATGACAAAGGAAATAAATGAAGTTTCATTAAAATCTTTAAAAGCTATTGTCTATTTTGGTGCTCCTAGCCATCCAAGATTATTTATGGAATTTGAAAAAAGATTTCCTCATATAAAAGGTGTTACAGGTTGGGGATTAACAGAATCTGCAGCACCAAATGTACTTTTGCCAAGAGACATGCCTAAAGAAAAGAGATATAAAAAGGGGATTGTTGGAAAACCTGCTCCTTGGGTAGAAATAAAGATTGTTGATGAAGAAGGGAATATGCTTCTACCTGGACAAATAGGAGAAATATTGTTAAAAGGTTGGTTTGTTATGCCTGGATATTATAAAGCACCACAATTGACAAAAGAAGTAATAAAAGATGGTTGGCTCTATACAGGAGATTTGGGATATTTAGATGAAGAAGGATATCTTTATATTACAGGGAGAAAAAAAGAAGTAATAATTGTAGGAGGTCTTAATGTCTATGCAAGTGAGGTGGAATTTGTTATCTCTGAGCATCCAAATGTGAAGGAAGTGGCAGTGGTGGGTGTGCCAGATGAGTTAAGAGGGGAGACAGTTAAGGCTGTAATTGTTACTAATGATGGCACACAAATAAGCCCTCAAGAAATTATAAATTTTTGTCGTAAAAGATTACCAAGTTATAAAATGCCCCGAATTATTGAATTTAGAAGTAGTTTACCTAAAACACCATTAGGAAAAATCAAGAAGGCAGAATTAAAGTGATTCAGATAAAAGAGGTTAAAAGTAAATCAGAATTGAATAAATTTATTAAACTTCCATGGAAAATCTATAAGGATAATCCTTATTGGATTCCTCCTTTAATTTCAGAAAGAAAAAAATTTTTAGATCAAAAGAAAAATCCATTTTTTAAACATGCTAAGGTTAAGCTATTTTTGGCTTATAAAAATAGTGAAATTGTAGGGAGAATAGCAGGTGTAATAGATTATCAATACATTAAATATTATAAAAAAAATGCAGGTTATTTCGGCTTATTTGAATGTATCAATGATTATGCTGTTGCCTCTGCTCTTTTTAAAAAAGTTGAAATTTTTTTAAAAGAAAATGGAATAGATTGCATCCTTGGCCCAATGAACCTTTCTACAAACCATGAATGTGGTTTGCTAATAGAAGGTTTTAACCTTCCTCCTGTAGTTATGATGCCTTATAATCCTCCTTATTATCAAAAATTTATAGAAAAATATGGTTTTAAAAAGGCAAAGGATCTCATTGCCCATTTTGTTGATTTTAGTAAGGTAGATGAAAATGTATTTGAAAAAATTAAAGAAAAGGCAAATAAAAAGGATTTAAAAGTAAGGGAAATTAAAATAAATGATTCAGCAGAAATAAAGAGAATAAAAGAAGTTTATAATAATGCTTGGGGAAGAAACTGGGGATTTGTCCCTTTAACAGATGAAGAATTTGATTATACAGCAAAGGAGTTAAAAAAAATTGTCATTCCTGACTTAGCTTTAGTAGCAGAAAAAGATGGAAAAATTGTTGGATTTAATATAGCTATTCCAGATATCAATCCAGTGTTAAAGAAATTAAATGGAAAACTTTTTCCTTTTGGTATATTTAAATGGCTTTATTATTCTAGAAAAATAAATCTTGTGCGTGGTTTAACATTAGGTATAAGTGAGAAATATAGATTTATTCTTGGCCCTTTGCTTTTTTTAAAAATTCTTGAAGTATCAAAAAAAAGAGGCTATTTAAAGTGGGAAATTGGTTGGGTATTAGAAGATAATGCTATTGTAAATAATGTTTTAAAAAAGATAGGTGCTAAGCCTTATAAAAGATATAGAATTTTTATCAAACAAATCTAAATTTTTCTCTTGACAAAATGTGATAAAATGTATAAAAAGGTAAAAGAATCTTTTTATCCAAAAATATTGAATAAAGTGTTTAACACGAAAAAATGCTTGACAAGGGAAAAACAATGTGTTATAGACTTGCCCTAGATTATTTTTCATAAAGGTTTTTATTTGAGGTAAAAGTGGAACAAATTAGGAAATTCTTATCTGAAAAAAAATCCAATATTTTAAATAAGTGGTTTGAAAGGATTGTAAGTACGTATCCACTTGAGACACAAAAATTCCTTCGTAGAGAGAAAGATAGATTTGCTAATCCTGTAAGAAGCAGGGTTTGGGAAGGTATAGAAGGTGTAATTAATGCTCTTATTAAAGGGGATGAATCAAATATATCAACTTCTTTAGATAACATAATTAGAATAAGAGCAGTACAAGATTTTACTCCTGCACAAGCTTTAGCATTTATATTCTTCTTAAAAAAGGTAGTTCGTGAAGAATTAACTGAAGTAACAAAAAATAGCGAATTGTTAAATGAATTATTAGAATTTGAAAATAAAATAGATGAGTTGGCATTGCTTTGCTTTAATATTTATATGCAGTGTCGAGAAAAAATTTATGAAATAAGAGTAAATGAAATAAAGAGACTTACATATAGTTTGCTAAAACGAGCAAATTTAATATATGAGATTCCTGATTTTAAAGACTACAAAAAGACTATAATTTAAAATGAGGTGAATAAATGAGTTTTAATCTTGCTTTTTACTTTTCATTTTTTGTTGTTTTAGGTTTAATAGGAATAGCATTGCTTGGTGTAGCTGGAGCAAAGTTGTATGTGGTTTTTGGAGTGGTGATTCCTTATCTTTCTGTAGTGATATTCTTTGCAGGTATGATTTATCGGGTATTTAAATGGGCAAGTTCACCTGTACCTTTTAAGATTCCTACTACTTGTGGACAACAGAAAAGTCTTCCTTGGATAAAATATAGTCGTCTTGAAAGTCCTTTTACCACTTTTGATGTAGTATTGAGAATGTTACTTGAGGTATTATTTTTTAGAAGCTTGTTTAGAAATGTGAGGGTAGAAATAAGGAAAGGAGGGCCGAAAGTTATTTATTGGTCAAATAAATGGCTCTGGTTAGGTGCCATTCTTTTCCATTATTCTTTTCTTATTGTTCTAATTAGACATTTAAGATTTTTTACCACGCCAGTTTGGTCTTTTGTGCGTTTGATTGAAAGTGTGGATGGTTTTTTACAGGTAACTTTACCAGGATTATATATAAGTGGTATAGTTCTTTTAGTAGCTACTGTTGCTTTACTTTTAAGAAGAGTATTTGTACCGACATTGAGATACATTTCTTTAACATCTGATTATTTTCCATTATTCCTTATTATAGGAATTGCCCTTACAGGTATTATTATGCGTTATATTTATAAGGTAGATATTGTTTCTGTAAAAGAATTAACGATGGGGCTTGTTACCTTTCATCCTAAAATACCAGAAGGTATAGGTAGTATATTTTATGTTCATTTGTTTCTTGTAAGTGTTCTTTTTGCATATTTTCCATTTAGTAAATTAGTTCATATGGCAGGTGTATTTTTGAGTCCAACTCGAAATATGCCAAATAATAATCGAGCAGTTAGACATATTAATCCTTGGAATCCGCCTGTAGAAGTACATACTTATGAAGAATGGGAAGAAGAATTTAAAGATAAAATTAAGGCTGTGGGATTACCATTAGAAAAGGAGGAATAGAAAATGGCTGAATCTGAATTTTGTCCAGAAAAGGACGAATTAATAAGGTCTATAGATTATAGACCACCTGATAAGCCTTGGATGGAGACAAAGCCTGTATTTAAAAAAGGAACTTATTGCTTTGCTGCTCGTGAAAAGCATTTAGCATATCTTGGTTTTCCTAATCCCAGAGAATGGGAAGTAGGAGCTGAAGATTGGCAGTTACCAGAGAATTGGAAAGAAATATTTATAGCAGGAATGGAAGATAGACTAAAGAGATTTCGTTCTTTTAGACTTTTTATGGATATCTGTGTAAGATGTGGTGCTTGTGCAGATAAGTGTCATTTCTTTATTGGTGGTGGTGACCCTAAAAATATGCCTGTACTTAGAGCAGAGCTTCTCAGGTCTATTTATAGAAGATATTTTACTTGGCCTGGAAAAATTTTAGGGAAGCTTGTTGGTGCTAGAGACCTTGATTATGATGTGCTAAAAGAAATATTTTACTATGCCTTTCAATGTACAGAATGTCGTCGTTGTTCAGTATTTTGTCCTTATGGTATTGATACATGTGAAATTACAATGATGGCTCGTGAATTGCTTGTCTCACTTGGTTGTCATGTTGCTTGGACTATAGAACCTGTAGCTAATTGTCAGCGCACAGGAAATCATCTTGGTATTATGCCACATGCATTTAAAGAAACATTTGATTTTTTAACAGATGATATTTATGATGTAACAGGTATTAAGATAGAAACACCTATTAATCAAAAGGGTGCAGATATCCTCTTTGTTGCTCCTTCTGGTGATTACTTTGGTACAGAAGGTACTTATACTTGTGAGGGTTATTTAATTTTATTTGAATATCTCCGCCGTAAATATGGACTTACTTATACTTGGAGCGCCTATGCTGGTGAAGGTGGAAATTTTGGTATGTTTACTTCTAATGAAGCACAAAAGAGACTTAGTGCAAAGATATATGCTGAAGCCAAGAGATTAGGAGTTAAATGGATTATTGGTGGTGAATGTGGTCATATGTGGCGTGATAAGCATCAATATATGGATACGATGAATGGACCTGCAGATTTTCTTGAAGAACCAGTTAATCCTATTACAGGTACAAAATTTGAAAATGCAAAATCAACAAAAATGATCCATATTTGCGAATTTACGGCAGATCTTATTAGACATGGAAAATTAGATTTAGATCCCAGTAGAAATGACCATCTAATTGTTACTTTTCATGATTCATGTAATCCTGCTAGAGCAATGGGGCTTTTTGAAGAACCAAGATATATTATTAGGAATGTTTGTAATAACTTTTATGAAATGCCTGAAAATACAATTAGAGAAAAAACTTTCTGTTGTTCAGGTGGGGCAGGTGTAGGTTCAGATGAGTTCATGGAGATGAGAATGCGGGGAGGAATATGTAGAGCAAATGCAGTAAAATATGTACATGATAAATATGGTGTAAATCGCCTTTTATGTATCTGTGCAATTGATAGAGCAACTTTAGCTGCTATGATGGAATATTGGGTACCTGAAGTAGATGTTGGTGGCATTCATGAATTAGTAGCTAATGCATTAGTATTTCCAGGTGAAAAAAGCCGAGATACGGATTTACGTGGTTTACCACTTAAAAAACCTATCAAAGGAAGAGAAGAAGGAGAAATGGAGGAATAAATAATGTATGATGGAGGTAAAATTCTTACAGGTCTTGTTATTGGTATAGCCTTATTGACCTTTCCTCTTTGGTATAATTTAGGAAAAGCAGCAAAGGTGGCAGAGCCAAAACTTACTCCTAAAGCAGAACAAGCGAAGTATTGTGTAGAGCCTAAAGAATATATGGTAGCAGAACACATGGCTTTGTTAGATAAATGGAGAAATTGGGTAGTGCGTGATGGTTATAGGGTTTATGTAGGATTTAATGGAAAAGAATATGATATGAGCCTCCAAAATACTTGTATGGATTGTCATTCAAATAAAAAGAAATTTTGCGATGAATGTCATAATTATGCTGGTGTAAAACCTTATTGTTGGACATGCCATCTTGAGCCGAAGGAGGAGGAATAATGCGTATAAATAGAAGGAAATTTTTAAAAATAGCAAGTATTTCTGTATTAGGTTTTGGAGTCAAACCAACAATTGATTTATTTGCTGGTCATGAGGCTAAAGCAAAGATTAAGAAGAGTCCAAAGGCTTTGCGTGCAAAAAGATGGGCTATGGTAATAGATTTAAGAAAGATGAATGAGGAAATCGCTAAAAAATGTATAGAAGCATGTCATCTTTTCCATAATGTGCCTCATATACCTGATAAAAAACGGGAAATTAAATGGATTTGGACTGAACCATTTGAACATGCTTTTCCAGGTCAAAGTCATGAGTTTTTAGGAACAGAATTGATAGAAAAACCTGTTTTAGTGCTTTGCAATAATTGTGATAATCCTCCTTGTGTGCAAGTTTGTCCAACTAAGGCAACATTCAAAAGAGAAGATGGCATTGTTATGATGGATATGCATCGTTGTATTGGTTGTAGATTTTGTATGGCTGCCTGTCCTTATGGTTCAAGAAGTTTTAATTGGATGGATCCTCGTCCTTATATTGAAAAAGAAAATCCAGAATATCCGACAAGAGAAAAAGGAGTAGTTGAAAAATGTGATTTTTGTGCAGAAAGATTAGATAAAGGGCTTATGCCTCTTTGTGTTGAGGCATCTGAGGGTGCAATAATTTTTGGTGATTTGGAAGATCCTGAATCAGAAGTAAGAAGGGTATTACGTGAACGTTATAGTATTCAGCGTAAGCCTGAATTAGGAACAGGGCCATCAATTTTTTATTTAATATAGGAAGAGGGAGCTATGTTTGAAAAAGCATTACAAGGAAGTCGTAAATATTGGGCATTGGTTTGTTTTTTAGCTGCTTTAGCTGGTTTGGGTTTTATTCTTTTACTTTGGCAGTTGAAGGTAGGGTTGAAAATAACTGGAATGAGTCGTGATGTCTCATGGGGTTTCTATATTGCTCAATTTACCTATCTTGTAGGAGTAGCAGCTGGTGGTGTAATGGTAGCTTTACCCTGTTATTTCCATAATTATAAAGTATTTGGAAGAATTACTGTTTTAGGAGAATTTCTTGCTGTAGCAGCTATTGTGATGTGTCTATTATTCATTATCATTGACCTTGGGAAACCAATGCGTTGTCTCAATGTATTGTTACATCCAACGCCAAATTCAATCTTATTTTGGGATATGGTTGTTTTGAATGTCTATCTTCTTCTAAATCTTATTGTTGGTTGGATGGCTTTAGAATCAGAACGTTATGAGGTGCCACCACCAAAATGGGTAAAATTTTTAGCATATTTTTCTGTTGTTTGGGCACCTTGTATTCATATAGTTACTGCATTTATTTACTCTGGGCTTCCTGGTAGGCACTTTTGGCTTACTGCTATTATGGCACCTCGTTTCCTTGCATCTGCATTTGCAGCTGGTCCTTCATTTATTGTGCTTTTCTGCTTAATTATAAGAAAATTTACAAAATTTGACCCAGGAAAACAGGCAATTCAAACATTAGGGAAAATTATAACATATACTATTATTATCAACTTCTGTTTCTTCTTATTTGAAGTTTTTACTACCTTTTATAGCCAAATACCAGAACATATGAATCATTTTAAATATCTTTTTGTTGGTTTAAAAGGTCATGCGAAGCTTGTGCCTTGGATGTGGGTATCCCTTATAGGTATGTTTATTGTATGTATACTTTTAGCAATTCCTGCTATTCGTAGGAATGAAGGTTCATTAGCATTTTGTTGTGTATTAGTAATTATTACAACATGGATAGATAAAGGACTTGGTTTAGTTACAGGTGGTTTTGTTCCTAATCCTTTAGAAGAAATTACAGAATATTGGCCTACTGTACCTGAAGCATTGATTACTTTAGGTGTATGGGCAACTGGTTTTCTAGTTCTTACTATACTTTACAAAGTGGCTATTTCAATCAATGAAGAATTAGGAGAGTAATTTTGGAGGAGATATGCCTATAGCAAGGGTTTTAGGTATCCTTATTGTATTTGGGATTGTATTTATGGTCTTTGGTGGTGCAGTATGGCATTTTACTGAATCTTGGAATGCTGTGATTCTTGGGGAAGCTGTTGTTGCACTTATTATTATTCCTCCTGTAATTATTCAGGCAAGAAAAACCAGACATTCATAAAATTGAAAAAATTTTTTTATTGACAAAATTCATTCTTTTATTTATAAGCTTCTTTGAGTTGTAAAAAATGTTTATTAATTTTTATAAAAGGAGGTAAAAGATGCCATTTAGACCAAGTAATGACAAGGATTGCTGTACGGGGTGTGGTGAATGCGTAGAGATTTGTCCAGTAAATGTGTGGGAATTGGTAGAAGGGAAATCGGATCCGGTAAATGCTGATGAATGTGTAGGTTGTATGAGTTGTGTTGAGGTTTGCCCAGATAATTGTATTACTGTAGAAGAGATATAAAAAATTCAGAAAAAAATTTATAAGAAGGGGGGAGGAAACTCCCCTTTTTTATTTTAATAACAATGGAAAAATTAGAAAAAATTTTGCTAATATTAAAGAAAAATGCTGATTTAGCAGATATTTTTTGGGAAGAAACAATTTCAACTTTTATACTTTGTGAAAATAAAAAGTTAGAGAAGGTAAGTATTGGTAAAGATGTTGGGATTGGAATGCGTATTTTAAAGAAAGGGAAGACAATTTATGGTTTTACTAATGATATGGAATTTCCAAATCTTAAAGAATTGGCTAGTTTTCTTTCTCAAGAAATAAAATATAAAGATGTTTCTCAAACTTATCCAATTGAAAAAAAACCATCAGTAGAAAGTTTAGTTAAAACACCTCCTTGGGAAACAGAGCTTATTGAAAAGGCAAAATTTGTTCAAAAAGCTGAAAAATTGGTATGGCAAAAGAGTTCTTTTGTTCGTCAAGTAAAAGTCTTATATAGAGAAAATATTAGAAACACTTTTCTTATTACTTCTCTTGGTCATGCAATAAGAGAAAGGCAGGTAAGGGTTCTATTTTATGTTTTAGTAGTAGTAGAAAAAGATGGTATTCTTCAAACTGGTTATGAGCCAATAGGTATTACTGGTGGATTAGAATTATTTGAGAATTTTCCTCCTGAGCATGTAGCTGAAATAGCAACTGAGCGTGCTTTAAAGATGCTTTTTGCTCGTCCTGCTCCAAGTGGTAGCATGCCTGTAGTTCTATCTGGTGAAGCAGGAGGTACTATGATTCATGAAGCTATTGGTCATGGACTTGAGGCAGATTTAGCTTTAGAAGGACTTTCTGTTTATGCAAATAAATTAGGGGAACAAGTTGCTTCTCCTTTAATTACTGTTGTTGATGATCCAACTATTCCTCAACAATTTGGTTCATATATTTATGATGATGAAGGGATTCCAGCACAAAGGACAATTTTGATTGAAAATGGTGTGTTAAAAAGTTATCTTTATAATTTAGAATACGCCTTAAAACAGGGTGTTGAAAGTAATGGTCATGGTCGCAGACAATCATATCGTTTTAAACCTATTCCTCGCATGACTAATACATACATTGCACCAGGAAAAACCCCACCATCAGAAATTATTAAACAGGTAGAAAAAGGAATATTTGTGAAAAAGATGGGTGGTGGACAAGTAAATACTATCAATGGTGACTTTGTATTTGAAGCAGAAGAAGCTTACCTCATTGAAAAAGGAAAAATTGGTGAGCCTGTAAGAGGTGCTACTTTAGTAGGGAATGGCCCAACAATATTAAAATCTATTACTATGATTGGGAATGACCTTTATTTTGGTATTGGTACTTGTGGGAAAGATGGACAGAATGTACCAGTAAGTGATGGTCAACCTACCCTCCTTATACCAGAAATGGTAGTGGGGGGTACTGCTTAAATTCATGCTTCTTAAAGTAATTGATCTTCATGTTTGGTTTCGTAAAAAAAGAGAAATTATAAGAGCAGTTAATGGTGTTTCTTTTTCTTTATCTTCAAATGAAAGCTTGGGTTTAGTAGGCGAATCGGGTTCTGGTAAAACAATTACTGCTTTAGCTATCATGCGATTAATTCCAGCACCAGGTGAGATAGTAAAAGGAGAAATATGGTTTGATAATCAAAATCTACTTACTCTTTCCTTAAACGAAATGCAACATTTACGTGGCAAGAAAATAGGGATGATATTTCAAGATCCCATGACTGCTTTAAATCCTGTTTTTACTATTGGAGAACAGATTAGTGAAGTTTATCGCTATCACTTTGGTTGTTCGGCTAAAGAAGCAAGAGAAAGAAGTATAGAAATGCTTAAAAAAGTAGGTATTCCTGATGCTGAAAGTAGATTTGATGTTTATCCTCATCAATTGAGTGGTGGAATGCGACAACGGGTAATGATTGCTATGGCTTTAGCTGCTCATCCCAAACTACTCATTGCTGATGAGCCTACAACAGCTTTAGATGTTACAATTCAAGCTCAAGTGCTTGAATTGATGTTAAATTTAAAAAAAGAGATGAATATGAGTATCCTTTTTATCTCTCATGATTTAGCGGTAGTTGCTCAGATAGCTCAAAAAATAGCTGTAATGTATGCAGGAAAGATTGTTGAAATGGCTATTGCTGAAGAAATTTTTAAAAATCCCATGCATCCTTATACTCAAGGATTATTAGAAGCTATTCCAAGGATTGAGAATATTTCTTTTAATAGACGACATTTAAAATCTATTGCTGGTGAAGGATGGGGATTAGTAACTGGTTGTGCATTTGCTCCAAGGTGTAATAAAAAATTATCAATTTGTCCAAGGCAATTCCCTCCATATAAAAATATTAGTCCTACCCATAAAGTTGCCTGTTGGCTTTATGCATGAGGTGTTTTTAAATATTAAAAATCTAAATAAGACTTATAAAATAAAACCTCATCCATTTAGTCTTAAAACTTTGAAGTTAAAAGCAGTTGATAATGTTTCATTTGAGATTAAAAAAGGAGAATTATTAGGACTTGTTGGAGAAAGTGGTTGTGGTAAAAGTACTTTAGGGCGATTGCTTTTGCTTTTAGAAAAACCTGATAGTGGTGAAATTTGGTGGCAAGAGACTTGTTTGACAAAATTAAATTTAAAAAAATTAAAAAAATGGAGACGTTTATTTCAACCAATCTTTCAAGATCCCTTTGCTTCATTGAATCCAAAATTAAATATTTATCAGATTTTGCAAGAACCTTTAATTGTACATAATATAGGAAATAAGAGAGAAAGAGAAAAGTATATAACTCAAATTTTATTTGAAGTTGGATTGTCACCAGAAGTTAAAAGAGCTTATCCACATGAACTTTCTGGTGGTCAGCGGCAAAGAATAGCTATTGCTCGTGCTTTGATTTTAAATCCTGAATTTATTGTAGCTGATGAACCTACTTCTGCCTTGGATGTATCTATTCAAGCACAAATAATTAATCTCTTGTTAGATATTCAAGAAAAAAAGAAAATTACTTATCTTTTTATTACACATGACTTAAGCCTTTTAGCTCAAATAGCTGATAGAATTGCTGTTATGTATCTTGGAAAAATATTAGAGATTATGGAAAGAAGATATTTTTCTGAAGACCACCATCCTTATACAGAAATATTATGGAATTCTGTACCAACATTAGAAAAAAGAAAGAAAAAAATATTTATTGGTGAACCTCCACATCCTTTATCCTTACCTGAAGGATGCTTATTTTACCCTCGTTGCCCTCATTGTATAGAAAGATGTAAAAAAGAAACACCTATTTTAAAAGAGATAAAACCAGGACATAAAATTGCCTGTCATTTATTTTAAAATACTTCTAATTCTTCCCTTGCTTTTTGAAAACCACGATAAAGATTCTCATAAGCTTTTACAATATGAGGTAAAAATTCTGCTAAATTAGGTAAATCTTTTGGATTCACAATAGCATTAACATTTTTTGAAAAAGCAGAAAATGGATTTAATGTTTCAAGCTCTGCATCAATAAGAACAAAAATCATTCTACGTCTTTTTTCTGGTGGGAACTGAGTAATAATTTGTTCTATATGTGGGTGAGTTTTAAGATAGTCTGAATTGACAAAAATTAACCTATATTCTCCTCCAAGAAGTTCTTGAACAACTCCTTCTTCATCTCTAGGAAGTACTAATTTAAATTTCCAATTAAGCTGCTCACAAGCACTTTGAATAATCTCTAAAGGTACACCAATAAGTAAGATATCATAAAATTCTGCCATAATTTGCCTCTAAAGAAATTTAAATTTTTCTCGGCTTATTCCCTCTATTTCTAATTTACCTAAATCAGAAGTTTTTTCTCCTCTTCTAGCTCTAATTTCATCAATACCCTTTCTTACAACCGAACGAAACGTTGCATAAGCTAAAGCAGTTTCTTCATCTATCCACCCTTTTTCATAAGCACGAATAAGGTCTTGGTCAAATGTACGCATACCAAATGGTGCGCCTTTAATTATAATATCATAAAAATTTTCTATAGTAATTTGTCCCATAATAGCATCTTGAACCCTTAATGTGTTTTTTAAAATTTCAAAGATTGCAAATCTTCCACCATCTCGTTTAGCAAGTAATTTTTGACAAACAATCCAACGAAGTGCTCCAGCTAAACGAGTACGGATAAAGCGTTCTTCTTCTTTACTTACCATATCTATAAGTCGATGAATTGCTTGACCAGTATAAGAGGCATGAACAGTGCTAAATACAAGATGACCTGTTTCAGCTGCATTTAAAGCTACTCTTACTGTTTCTGGATCACGTATTTCACCTACCATTACTACATGTGGTGCCTCTCTTAAAGCTGCTCTCAACGCTGTAGGAAAATCATTAAAATCTGTGCCTAATTCTCTCTGATTAAACGTTGCCTGATTTGGTGTAAAAGTAAATTCAATAGGGTCTTCAAGGGTAATAACATGAACAGGGCGGGTGCGATTGATTTCTTCTAAGATAGCTGCAATAGAAGTAGATTTACCACTACCTGTTGGTCCACAGAAGAGTACAATACCAGCATGTTCTTGAGCAATTTGTTTAAAAACAATTGGTAACTCCATCTCTTCAATTGTAGGTACCTTTTCAGGTAATCTTCTCATTACCATAGCATAACCAGTACGTTGGGAATAAATATTGATACGTAAACGTGTATGTCCTACTTGATAAGAAAGGTCACAAGAACCAGTTTTCACTAAATCGCGCAGCAAACGACGTCTATTTCCTATAAGAACAAGAGCAAGGGTTTCAATTTGGAAGGGAGTAAGTTTTTTAAAGCCTGCTATATTTAAACGATGAAGCTTACCATGAAGTAAAATTTCTATGGGATGATATGGTGTAAAAAGAATATCAGAAAGCTCAGGATGTGTCTCAATTGCTCGCTTAATAATATGATCTACAATTCTTTTATCCATATTTTAAACCTCAGTAAAATCTTTAGGCATACGTTTGAGAAATGGTCTAAATTTTGATTTGTCAATAGCATTTAAATAAGCATCTTCAGGGTCTATCCAACCCTTTGTTAAAAGTTCCATAATGGCATCATCTAAAGTTTGCATTCCATATTTTTTACCTGTTTGAATAAGAGAAGGTAATTGATATGTTTTGTTTTCCCTAATAAGATTTCTTACCCCATAAGTAGCTACCATAATTTCTAAGGCTGCAACTCTACCAGGTTGGTCAATACGTTTAAATAGAGTTTGGGAAATAACACCACGGATAACATCAGCTAAAAGGGAACGAATAAAATTTTGTTCTTCAGGTGGAAACATTTCTACAAGACGGTCTATAGTTTTTGTTGCACCAACAGTATGTAAGGTGCTAAATACAAGATGACCTGTAGCAGCTGCCTCCATAGCCAATCTAGCAGTTTCAAGGTCACGAATTTCTCCTACAAGAATAATATCTGGGTCTTCTCTTAAAGCACTTCTTAAAGCAGCTGCAAATGATTTTGTATGAGCACCTACTTCACGATGAGTAATGACGCAATTTCTATTAGTATGAACAAATTCTATTGGATCCTCAATTGTAATAATACGGCTTTTTCTTTTTTCATTAGCATAATCAATGATGGCAGCTAAAGTAGTTGATTTTCCACTTCCAGTAGGGCCAGTTACAAGGACAAACCCTTTAGGTAATAAAGCAAAACTTTTTAAAACTTGAGGTAATCCCAATTCATCAATAGTCATAATTTTATTAGGAATTTCTCTAAAAGCAGCTCCAATACCATCTTTATGCATGAAGTAATTTGCTCTATATCTAGCTAAACCTGCTACTTCATAAGCAAAATCTAAATCCCCAGTTTCTTCAAAAGTTCTTATTTGTTGTTCTGTGATAATTTCATAAAGCATTGTTCTTAATTCAGTTTCTTCCAAAACATGATACTTTACTTTCTGCAACTCACCGTGTATGCGCAGCATAGGTTGAGAGCCAGAAAGGAGATGAAGGTCAGATGCATTGTGTTCATGCATTAGTTTAAAAAAAGCATCTATTCTAGCCATAATCTCCCTCACACATATTTTAATTCACCTGTATAAACAGTAGCTATTTCTCCTTTTTGACAAAAACGAATATTTAATCCTCCATAAGAATCAATATCTAACACTTCTGCTAATTCTCCCCTATGCTTTTTAAGGTCTTCTCCATAATAAACTATTCGGCCAACAGTATTTGAATATTCGGTAAACAATTTAATAATTTCTTTTGTATCTTTTTTAATTTCAGCATCATGTAATAATCCAATATACCAAATTAACTTTACAACTATTAAGCAAAAAAAGAAATCAATATTATATGATCTGCCTATAACATTTTTCACTGAAATAGCAGGAATATCTAAATTAGGATGAATTTTATTATTAACATTGATTCCTATACCAAATAAAAGATAAGCCTCTTTATGAGAAGAAATATAAGTTTCTGTAAGAATTCCTCCTATTTTATAATTATCTACAATGAGATCATTAACCCATTTAATGTATGCTTTAATTCCTATTTCTCTTAAAGCTTCACAACATGCAATACCAACTACTAAGGGATAAAGGTGAATATAAGGAGGATCTATTTCTGGATAAAGAAGCAATGTAAACCAAAGCCCACCCAATGAAGCATACCAATCCCTTTGGTATCTTCCTTTTGCTTCAGTTAACATTTCAGCAATAAAAACAGTTCCAGAATAAGGAATCCTACCATTAAGATAACTTCTTTCAATGTATTCTTTAGCTAATGCCATTGTGCGATGAGCAAGAGAATAACAGTAAAGATGACTTCCAATCATTTCTCCTCGCCGCCAGATAATTTCTGCCTCTTTCCTTCTTTTTTTTCTTTTTTCCAATTCTTTTATTTTTACCTCTTTCAGTATATGTTTGAGAAGTTTTTCCCTATTTTTGTCTCTAATTATGTTTCTTCCCATTCTAACTGAATTTTGTTAACAAGACTTGAAATAAATTCAGTCTGCTCAGGTGGACAAATGCCTAATAAAGGTGCTCCTTGTTCAACAGTAACATTTGGTTTGAAATAAATAGCATAAATAACTCCTGGTTCCCCTTCATAGATAAGGGGGATATCTCTTTTCATCCTAGACATAATTAAAAATTCCTCTCCTGGATGAATGATTACTGCACGATGTCCTTTTTGTTCTATTTTTTTATTTAATTCAGGAGTAAAATAATATCTAGCTGTTTCAGGAGCTCTAAAAATATATAAAAAACGCTCAATAATTTTATTGACAACTTCTTCTTTATTAAGGCGATGTTTAATAGACATAATAGGAGTTTTTGCCTCAACAAATTGACCATTTAATTCTTCTTTTATATCTACAATTTCTCCATCAATTGGTGCATGGATGGATTTTGGATTCCCCTGACGTAAGATTGTATAAAGAATAGTGCCTTTTTTTTCAAACCATTTACCAGTAGTGCCTTTTACTTTATCTCCTTTTTTTACTTTGAGAGATACAATACCAGTATGAGGAGTTGAAATAACATAGGTTTCAAATGGATTGGATTTATATTCAGCAATAATTTTTTCTATATCTTCCATTTTTAACGATAATAAAGATTTTTCCCACCCATAGTAAGTAGAGCCATATATAATCTTTTTCTAAATTCTCTTCTATCCCAAATACCTTGAATATGTCCTCTTTTAAGTGCATTTTCAGCACTATGATAATCAGGAGGTACTTCCTGATTAGTGGTTTCTCTTATTACCCTTGGCCCAGCAAAACCAATACGTGAAGATTTAATAGCAAATTGATATGGAGCACAACCTAAAAAACTCGCTACCGGACCAGCATAAGAATTATTATCATAAACGACAATATAAAGACCTCCAGCTTCAATATATTCCCTTACAGCTACAGTACATTTAGGCATTTGCACAACACCAATAGTACCTTCATGGATCCTTATGCCAGCAGTACCATGTACATAAGCCAAAAATGGTTGACGTAATAATTTTGCTCTTTCACAGGCAAGGACAAACTTTTCTCCTTCAGCTGCTCCTACAGTGCCATTGCGAAAATCACTAAAAAGCATAGCTACTACAAGAGAAATACCCATAACTTTTGCATCAAAGGTAATAATAGCACTTAATCTTTTTGTTTTTTCCCTTGCTTTTTCCAACTTTTCATCAAAATTCTTATATCCCAATGGATTTGTAGAAGCAATTTCACTATTAAATTCTCTAACTGAATTTTTATCAAATAAATTATTCAAATACCATTGATATTCTAAGGGAAAGTGATGTCCACAATTTGGACACACACCACATAACTCTCCATACAAATCTGGTATCCAAATATCATAACATCCATATCTTTCACTATTAGGACAGCTAATTGTCTTATCTACATTGGCAAGTGGACTAACATATGTTTCTCCAAGATAGGTATCTTCTTCTACTACCATTTCATAAACAGGTAAGGATGGCTTTTTGGATGGGAGAATTTTCTCTTTTAATTTAACAAATGGACTAAATATATGGTCAGATATTATCTGGATTTCTGCTTGGACCTCTTTTAAAAAGTGTTGAATGCGTCTTAATGGTCTTTTCATAATATGAAAAGAAACAAAAGTTTTTACTCTAAGCCAATTTTTTTCTACCTGATCTATCTTTTTGCGCCAAAGGCTTCTTTTATCTAAAAAAAATCCTTTAGCCATATTTTTGTATTTTAATTTGCGTTTTTGTAGAAGTTTTTCAATTTCTTTATCATTTAATCTCCAATGTACATAAATTTTTGTAGTATCAGTTGGCCCATTCTTCTTTAAATGATAAGCTCTTAATGCCCCTAATGTTTTGACAGAAAGACATACCTCATCTGTTGCTCGAATAACTTCTTGTTTTAAAAACTTAAAAAATTCATAATCATCACTCCTTGCTCCTAAAGGAGGTTCTTGAATAATGCGGTCAATAGTGCCTAGTTTTAAGTTGTCTTTAGCAGTAATTTTTAACTGCTCTGCACAAAAATGTACCAATTCAGGCGGTACTTTTTCTCCTTCTTTTACTCTCCCTTCAATAGCAGCAGCTCCTTCTGGTGAAATGACAGAATAATACCCATGCGAAAACATAATACGTAAATCAGCTAATCCAATTGCTTCAGCACCTCCAGAGCCACCTTCAGAGATAAAAGCAATGATAGGTACTCTTAAACCTGCCATAGCATAGAGATTTCTAGCAATCTGTTGAGCTGCACCAGGATAATCTTCAATAGGATAGGCACCTGGTGTAAAAATATAAGAATGAATAGGTATACCTTCTGTTTCAGCTACTTGCATAAATCGCAAGGCTTTCTCATTACCCCAAGGTTTTGCACTACCGCCATTTCGGAATTCTTCTCCATGTCCTTTTTCATGACCAATAACCATTACCTGGTGTGTATAAATTCGATTGCCTACTTGACGATTAATAGTTGCTCTTGCAACAATAACAGCAGGGTCAATATTATTTTCTTCTTCACCTCCTAATTCTACATAATCATCATAGACATTTTCTAAAATATCCTTTAATGTCATCCGAAAGGGATGACGTACAATGTGAACATAATCTAGAGGAGTAAGTTTACTATCAGCTTCTTTTTCATAAAAGGAAATCTGTGAAGCAATTTTATCCAAATCTTCATTTACTTCTTTTTCTGGAAGTTCATATATTTTTTCTACAATATCCTCAAGCCAATCTCTTAATGTAATAAGATTATCGCCAAAAATTTCTCCTTTAATATCTGAAAGATAAATTAAACGTCTTCTTAAATACTCTATTCTTTTTTCTACTTCTATCATAGATTGAATTTTTGAATTTCTTCTATTTTATCTTTTAAGAATCCAATATTTGTTATAATTTTTTCTCCATAATTATTTTTCCCATCAATTTCTATTTCATTTAAAACTTGTTTTCCTCTTTCTTTAGCCTGTTCTATAGTTTCTCCCCAAACTAATACAAGAGCAAGATTTGGGTCATAATCAGTAGGAATAGTATATGGTTTATCTTGAGGTACATGGGTATAAACTGTTAGCCACTGATGTTCTGGTAACTTAAAACGAGTAACTGTTCCACCCCAAGGTTTAAAACCATGTTTTGTATCTTCTGCAAGGATTCTAAATTCGATACTAGCACCATGAAAACTTATATGTTTTTGTTTATATTTTAATTTTTCTCCTAAGGCAGTTCTAATTTGTTCTTCTACTAAATTTACTCCTCTTGGTTGCTTTTTAATTTGAGAAATTAAACCAGAAACACCACTTTCAACCTGAATTCTAGGATTGACTTCTAATAAATAAACTTCTCCACTTGGTGTAACAATCCATTCCCATGTACCAACGCTATCATAATCTAAATAATTAGCCATTTTCAAAGAATAATTGATAATTTTTTCAACTACTTTTTCTGGATCAAATTCATAATGATAATTTGGATTAAAAGCTGGAGCGACTTCAATACGTTTTTGTCGGTTAATGCTTTGAATAGTACAATTTCTTGTACCAAAATGCACTCTTTCTCCATGACGACTGCAAACAAGTTGTACTTCAATATGATTAAAAACAAAAAATCTCCTTTCTAACAACACTCCCTCATCCCCAAACTGACGTTTAGCATATCTTCTTATTCGCCGATATGCAGCTCTTAATTCTGCCAAATTTCTTACTTCTTCAATACCCATTCCACCACCACCATAAGAGGCTTTAACAAGAATAGCAGGATGTTTTATGCCTTCTTCCCATTGTTGATGAAAAAGTTCTAAACCAATGTTTTCAGCTTCAATTTCATTATATATAGGCTTATCTGAACCAGGAATAACAGGGATTCCCAATTTTTTAGCCAAATTTTTTGTATTGATTTTACTTCCTAATTCTTTAAGGATTTCCCAATGAGGACCAATAAAGATTAAGGGACGTTTTCGCTGTGTAACACGACGAGCAAACCTATAATTTTCTGCCAAAAATCCATATCCAGGATGAATAGCATCACATTTGCTATAATCGGCAATTTCTAAAAGCTCATTTGGGTCATTATAGCTAGCAATCCGATAGATTTGCCCTTTTTCTTTAGCTAATTTGACATGAAGAGAATCTTTGTCTTCTTCAGTATAAACAGCAACAAACTCTAATCCCAATGCCTGACAGGCTTTCATAATGCGAATAGCAATTTCTCCTCTATTAGCAACTAATACTCGCATCTAAATTAAGCATAAACATAGCTTGAGTAAAGAAAGGCGTCAAGATATTAAATTAAAGGAAAAAAATGACGATTTATTTCTTTTTTAATTGATAATTAACTGTTTCAATTTGAGGGGATAATGTTATAATTTCCCAAGCTTTTTTATTATTCCAAAGTTTTTGAGCCATTTTGTGATTTAAAGCGTGTCCTGTTTTATAGGCATCTATACGTGCAATAGGAAAATGTCCTAATAAAGCCAAATCACCTAATAAGTCAAGGATTTTGTGTCGGACAAATTCGTTTTTGTATCTCACACCTTCTTTGTTTATTACTTGAAAATCATCAATTACTACAGCATTGTCTAAAGAGCCACCTTTTGCTAATCCTTCTGCTTTTAACTTTTCCACATCTTTTAAAAAACCAAAGGTCCTAGCTCGACAAACTTCTCTTTCAAATCTTTTAGCAGAAAAATAAAAAGTATAGCTTTGTTTTCTTAAAAGTGGATGGTCAAAATCAATGGTAAAATGAATAATCAACCCACCTTCAGGTGAAGGCTTTAGTCTTATCCATTTTTCCCCTTCTTTTAGCCATATTGTTTTTTTCACCAATATTACTTTTTTAGGCACAAGCTGATATTTAAAACCAACCATCTTTATAAGATAAACAAAAGGACCAGCACTTCCATCCATAATAGGTACTTCAGGGGCATCTAATTCCACAATAGCATTGTCTATCCCCATGCCAAGAAAAGCTGCTAATAAATGCTCTACTGTACATACAGTAACATCATTCCCCCCAAGTGTGGTTGCTAATCGATCATTTACTACATTTAATATATGTGCTTTGATTTCTGGCTTTCCAGGAAGATCTATGCGTCTAAATATAATGCCTGTATCTGGAGGGGCAGGACGAATTTTTAAATTTACTCGTTGTCCTGTATGAAGACCTATTCCTGTACAACTAATTTCATCTTTAAGCGTTCTTTGAGCCCAAAACATTTTTTATTTACAATGCAAAACCTATGCCTTTATTTTTTATTACTAATTTCTTGCATTTTTTCTTTTCCAGTGTGTAAAAAAATACACAAATTTTTGCTTATGTGTGTTTTTTAAGACACAGTTACTAATTTTGAAATACTCTAGCAAAAATATTATTAACATGACGTAAATGCCTGTTTAAATCAAAGATTTCTTCAATTTCCTCTTGTGTAAGATAATTCATAATTTCTTTACTACTTAAAATGGCTTCTTTTAAATTTCCTTCTCCTCTCCATACCTGCATGGCACAATTTTGAACCATTTCATAAGCCTTTTGTCTTGATAGTCCTTTTTTTACCAAAGCAAGCAATATTCCTTGAGAAAATATGAGACCTCTAGTAATTTCAAGGTTTTGTTTCATTTTTTCAGGATATACATGCATATTAGCAATAATATTTTTTAGGCGATGAAGCATAAAATGGATTAATATTGTGCTATCTGGCATAATAATTCTTTCAACTGAAGAATGACTAATATCTCGCTCATGCCAAAGAGCGATATTTTCAAGGGCAGCCATAGCATTAGTGCGCACAAGTCTTGCTAGTCCACAGAGATTTTCACATTGAATAGGATTTCTCTTATGAGGCATAGCTGAAGAGCCTTTTTGTCCTTTACCAAATGGTTCTTCTACTTCTAATACCTCTGTTCTTTGTAAATGTCTGATTTCTAGCGCTATCTTTTCAATAGTACCAGCTAAAATAGCAAGAGTTGTAAAATAATGAGCATATCTATCTCTTTGAATAATTTGGTTAGAAATAGGAGCAGGTTTTAATCCTAATTTTTCACATACATATGCTTCTATTTCTGGTTCAAGATAGGCAAAAGTACCTACTGCACCAGAAATTTTTCCATAACTAATATCTTCAAGCGCTTCTTTAAGCCTTTTTTCATTCCGTCTCATTTCTGCATACCAGAGGGCAAGTTTTAATCCAAAGGTGATAGGTTCAGCATGCACTCCATGTGAACGACCAATCATAACAGTATCTTTATAACGCCATGCCTGCTCTTTTAATACTAAAAGGATTTCTTTAATTTTTTCTAAAATAAGTTCTGTGGCTTCTTTTAAAAGAACAGCATTGGTTGTATCTAAAATATCTGAAGAAGTTAAACCTAAATGCAGATAATGTCCTTCTTTCCCGATTTCTTCTTCTAAATTGGTAATAAAAGCAATAACATCATGTTTTACTGTTTCTTCTATTTCAAGTATCCTTTTTACAGAAAATTTTGCTTTTTCTTTTATTTTTTTCAATGCTTCTTGTGGAATTACTCCCTTTTTTGCCCAGGCTTCACAGACAAGGATTTCTATTTCTAGCCATTTTTTAAACTTATTTTCTAATGTCCAAATTTTTCCCATTTCTGGAAGGGTATAACGGGGAATCATGATTTTTCTCCTTTAAAAATAAATTTCAATTTTTTCTCCTATATTTGCCTTAAGGCTTTCTTTAGCATTTCCTAAAGATTGAGCAATTTCTAAATAGTCACTGCTATCCCATAAAGCCAGGATTTCACCAGGTGAAACTGCTAAATAATGGGAGGCTATTTGTTTTAGGGTAATATTTTTAAAATGAATAGAAAATGACTTATTACCAATATATTTATCAAAGATTTTTCTTGAAATATTAGAGATAAGATTTCCAAAGCGGTCAATATAAATAATTTCGCCCTTAAGACAATCAACTTCTTTAATAGGTTTTGGCCAGTCAATACGTACATAATCATTAATTTCTTTACCTAATGTTTCTGGTTTTACACCTAAAGATAAATATGCAGCTATGGGAGCAAATATATCTCGCCCATGAAAAGTAGTGCTTATTTTAGGTAAAAAATAATGTGGATTATTTAAATGATAAACTTTTGTTTTTTCATTTTGATAAACAAGTTCAAGGACTCCATTATCTGGAGCAACAAAGAGATAATCTTCTGTAACTGCTAAAATAGGTCGTCTAGCACTACCTACTCCTGGGTCTACAACTATCACATGAATGGTACTTTTTGGGAAAAATTGATAGACAGTTTTTAACAGAAAAGCAGCTTCTTTAATATCTTGAGGTCTAACTTCATGGGTTATATCTACAATTTTTGCTTCTGGATTAATGTTTAAAATCACACCTTTCATAACACCAATATAAACATCTTTTAAACCAAAGTCTGTTAAAAGTGTAATTACAGACATCTAATCAAAACGACCACTCCTAATAGCTTCAAGTCCATAGGCTGTGATTAATAAAAAGCCAGTAAGAATAAACCACATAACATTACTTTTTCCAAGAAATGGAAAAAAATGCATTAACAGCTTGGCACTAACTAAACTAGCACCAAGCCTGATTAAAAATTTTGTTGCTGGATGCATAATCAAAAGGTTCTATAAGGACTTGGCCCTAATGCTTTTAAGGTTTCAGTCATTTCTTTAACAACACGGGCAAACTTTTCTGCTTCAGAGGCAGAAATCCATTCAAGACGAAAACGCTCTTGTTCTAGGCCAAAGTCCTCAAGCATTACCTTAATAGCCTCTGCCCTATCCTGTGCTCTCTTATTACCTTCCAGGTAATGACACTCACCTAGGTGTCAGCCAGCAATTAGAACACCATCTGCTCCTTTTGTAAGTGCTTCAATAACCAAATTTGGATGAACCATTCCAGAACACATTACACGAATGATACGAATGTTAGGTGGATATTGAATTCTAGAGGTACCAGCAAGATCTGCTGCTGCATATGCACACCAGTTACAAAGAAATCCAATAATAATAGGTTCAAAATCTTCTGCCATATTAACACCTCCCTTAAAAATCTTTTCTGAACTGTCCTTTATGACACAAAACATAACCTTTCGTCAAGAGTTTTCCTCTTGACAATTTATTTTAGTATGTTATATAATTTAACAAATTTAAATCATATAACTTAGTAATGAGATTAGAAAAATTTGTTTATAGGCTTAAAAAAAGACATGGTCAGGAATTTTTAATGGCTATTAAAGATTTAAAATATGATCCTTTTCTTTCAGGGAGCGCCATTGCGGAGAAATTCGGGCTCAGTAGAGAAAGGGTTAGGCAAATTTGTGACATAATATATGGTAAAGGTTTTTTGTCTTATAGGAAACAAGAATTATATTCTAAAAAACAACTTTTTTTGTTATGCCAAAAGTGGAAGGAAAGCAAAGATTTAAAAAAGCAAGTTTATGTTTTTGTTATTGAGAGACTTCAAAAAATGGGGTTAGAACCTGTATTATATGGTAAGGTAAGATTGCGTCTGCTGAAGATTAAAAATAATAAATTAATAAAATTTAAAATTTTAACAAAAGTAACTAGATTAAATGGACATGCTTATTATGTAGTGCATGTAAATGCGCCAAGTGTTAAAAAAGCAGACATATTAATAGTGGCTTTATGTATTCAAGAAAAATTTCATTTTTTTATTTTTCCCAGAAAAATATTTGCAGAAAAAAGCTATCTTTGTATTGATGCTAAGACTCCACAAAAAAGTATTTATAAAAAATATCTCAATAAATGGGATATTTTAGATTTAAAAATAATAAAAAGGGGGTTTAAAGATGGCAAAGGTAGGAAGACTGACAGAGTATATTAAAGGAGAAGTGAAAGATTTTGAGGTAATAAGTATTGAAGGAGGAAAGGAATTAAAGGAATACCTTGAGGAATTAGGTATAAGAGAAGGTGTAAAGATTAGTTTTCAAGGTAGCCTTACTCATGAACACAAGGGGCCATTGGGTCTTGAGATAGAAGGGAAAAAGCTTGTTCTGGCGCAGGGTATAGCGGACAAAGTGATTATGGATGTAAATGGAGTAGAAAAACACCTTTTAGAAATGGAGGCAGGAGAAAGTGGAATACTCAAGAGGATAGCAGCTGGTAAAGAAGCAAGTGACATTTTAAAAAAATTGGGACTTAAAGAAAACACAAAAATAAAAGTTACCGGACATGTAGCAGAAGAGAGTTTTCATATTAAAGTGGATGACAAAGAACTTGAGCTTTGCACTGGAGAGGCTTCAAAAATTTTGGTGGAAAAGGAAGGGCAGAACTTACAGCTTAATTATCTTGCACCAGGAGATAGTGGTAAGATTGCTGGCATCATAAGTGGTGTCCATTTGAAGGAGCGTTTAAAAGAGGAGGAAATAGGCATTGGTAAGAATATTAAATTGATTTCTCGCAAAGCTACAGCTGGCTTGGGAAAACATGCAGGATGTATTTTTTATCTCACTGTAAATAATCAGCTTTCTGTTTCAATTGGTCGTGGAATGGCAGAAAAGATTATGGTTAGCCCAATTGAATAATAAAGGAGGGTTTTATGGGCAGATCGGTTTTAGTTGTAGGAGGTTTGGATCGATTAGTCAATCGTTATAAGGAAACGGTTCGTGCTTTTAAGTGTAGGTTTTATTATCATTGTGGTGACTGTAATGGGGGGAAGAGAAAATTGTATAGATTAGTAGATCAGGCTGATGTTGTTTTTTGTCCAATTGATATTACCTCTCATACAGCCTGTGCCCTGATTAAAAGGAGGTGCAAAAAACAGGGAAAGCCCTTTTTCTTTTTGAGAAGTTCCAGTCTTTCTTTTTTTAAAAAGGCTTTAAGTGAATGGTTAGAAAAACAAGGAAGGTAATTATGAAGCTTTTATACTCAAGGCATAAATGTATTGAGGCAATCCAGATTCAGCGTATGGAAGCCATAAGTTTTTTGGCAGCAGGGCTTTCACATGATATTAACAATTTGCTGATGGGTGTCTTACATTATACCTATGCCATCAAAAGAATGAATCCAAATATAATTTACCTTCCTCTGAAAACATGACAGAAATTAAAACAACACCAAGAGAAGGTGAATAGTTAACGATTTTGTTAAACTCTTGACAAAGAAAAAAACTTGTAATAAAAATTAATTAAATTATTTAACTTAGTTAATTCAATTTATGAAGATAAATAAGATGACATTATTAAATAAAATAAAGCTCAAGAATGCTACAGGGCACTTTGCGCATATTATATGTATTGTATTTTTATGTATTGTATTAGGATTTTCAAATGGTTTTTCAAAAATGCTTAAAAAAGATAGCAATAATGATGGGGATATAGATATGTGGGCATATTATGATGAAGATGGAAATTTAATAAAGATAGAGATTGATTCAAATTTTGATGGAAAGTTAGATGAATGGAGATATTTTGAAAAAGGAGATTTGGTAAGAATAGAAAGTGATACAAATCATAATGGAAAAATTGATACCTGGAGTTTCTTTGAAGATGGAAAATTAAAAAGACAAGAGCAGGATAAAAATGAAGATGGTCTAAAGGAGATAATCATCTTTTTAGACAAAGAGGGGGAAAAAGAAAGGGTAGTAATAGATAGCAATTCTAATGGAAAGTTCGATACCTTTAGTTTTTATAAAAAAGGGGAGCTTATAAAACAAGAACAAGATAAAAATGAGGATGGAAAGATGGATACATGGTTTTATTTTGAAAAAGAAGGACTGAAAGAGGCCCGATTTGATACAAATTTTGATGGAAATGTAGATGCCATAAAATTTTATGAAAAAGGAGAAATTATAAAGGCACAGTGGGATAGCGATTTTGATGGAAAGATAGATACCTGGGATTATATCAAGGAGGCAAGGCAAGAACAGGATAGAAACAAGGACGGAAAAGTAGATACTTGGCTTTATTTAAATAGTTTGGGAAAGATAATTAAAATAGATACAAATTTTGATGGAAAGGTAGATTTGATAAAACACTATCAAAAGGAGATTTTGACTTTAGAAGAAATAGACTCAAATCACGATGGTCAATTTAATGTAAGAAATGAATATAAAAAAGGAAGCCTATATAGACAGCTTCAGGATAGAAATAAGGATGGTAAATGGGATTTATGGATATATTTTTCTAAAAATGGGGAAATGAAAGAATTACAAATTGATAAGGATTATGATGGTAAGGTTGATAACTGGTATTTTTATAAAAATGGAAAACTAATAAGGCATGAACAAGACACAAATAAAGATAGAAAGATTGACCTTTGCTGGCATTATGGAAAAGATGGGAATCCCATTAAGGCTTATAAAGATAAGGATGGGGATGGAAAATGGGATATTTTCTTTTTTTATGAAGATGGGAAGATTACAAGGGTAGAGGAGGACAGAAATAGAGACGGAAAAATAGATATTTGGAAATACTGTGACAAAGAAGGGAAATTAATTAAGACAGAAAAAGACTTAGATTATGATGGAAGGCCAGATATTTCATTTTAATTTACCTATAATATCGTTTTTAGCAAAAGGCGGGATTTTAGTAATTCCTATCCTTTTTTGCTCTATAGTTGCCCTTACTATAGTGCTTGAAAGGCTTTATAGATTCAGAAAGCTAAGGATTAAAAATCCAGACCTAATAGCTAGGGTTAAGAAGGCATTAAATGAAAAAGGAATAGATGAGGCATTATTCATAGCAGAAAATAGCAAAAATCCTTTAGGCAGGGTGCTGAAAGAAGGTATTAAAAGATACCGTGCTGGTAAAGAATCCATGGAAAGGGCTATGGCTTTTGCAGCAGAAAAAGAAATAAGGGAGTTAGAAAGGTATTTGCCTGCCTTATCTACTGTAGGAAACATTGCCCCGCTTTTAGGTCTCTTAGGTACAGTAACAGGGATGATAAAGGCATTTATGGTAATTGAGAGAT
The DNA here is from genome assembly GCA_030262725.1 of Candidatus Desulfofervidus auxilii. Lineage (NCBI taxonomy): Bacteria > Pseudomonadati > Thermodesulfobacteriota > Candidatus Desulfofervidia > Candidatus Desulfofervidales > Candidatus Desulfofervidaceae > Candidatus Desulfofervidus > Candidatus Desulfofervidus auxilii. Next base: position 183,895 of record JAJSZS010000002.1, read on the forward strand.
TAGGAGGAAGAGTAAATGCCAGTGTGCTTGCAGGTGGCATATGGGAAGCCATGCTTACTACTGCCTTAGGGCTTTCTGTAGCTATTCCTACCATAGTAGCCCACAATTATCTAATAAGTAAGTTGAGAAACTTTACGGCAGTCTTACAAGAAAGACTTAATGAATTTTTGGAAACATTAGATGATAAGGCTTAAAAATAGTGTAAATGATATTGCAGAAATGTCTCTTACACCTTTGATAGACATGGTATTTTTGCTAATTATATTCTTTCTTTTAACTACAAGGTTTATCACTGAAGAAGGTATTTCAGTAAAGCTTCCTCAGGCAGATTCCACAACACCACAGACCCAAAGAGAAATTACAGTCTATGTAACTAAGGAAGGTAGGGTATTTATTGGGAATAGGGCACTTACCTTACATCAACTCTATTATGAATTGAGGTCCCTTATAGGCTCTAATAGAAATAAATTGGTAGTAATAAAGGCAGATAGAGAAGCAATTTTAAATAAAGTGGTAAAGGTAATGGATGTTGCAAAGACTGCTGGTGCAGCAAGGCTTTGTATTGCAACAAGAAAAGAGGGATATGGTGAATAAAAACAAAAATAAGGCTATAAGGATATTTTTTATTATCTCCATAGCACTTCATACCTCTATATTACTTTGCTTTACTGACATATTCTCTGCAAAAACACCTGAGCGAAGGATAGAGGTAGATTTAATAGAAATGGCAGAGGAAGATATTAGGTCTTCTGAATTTCCTATGCCAAAGAAGGTTGATGTAAATTATGATCCTATAAAAAATATTTTGCATCAGCAGGTAAAATATAGGCAATATCCAAAGACAATTGTAGAATCTATTAAAGAAACAAAATATAAACCTATTTCAGTAGCAAGCATATCTAATTTCTTTCCAAAACATTATGATTTTAATAATACCAATAAAAATAAAGGAAAAGTTTCTCCACTCTTTTATTATCAACAACTTATTAAACAAAAGATTGAAGAGAACAAAAGATACCCGTTACTTGCTAGAAATAAAGGGATTGAAGGTAAAGTATGGGTAAAATTTGAGATTTTAAAAGATGGAAAGGTAAAAGATATAAAGGTAGTTAAATCTAGTCATCATCAAATCTTAGATAAGGCTGCTATAGAAAGTATTAAAAAAGCCAATCCATTTCCTCCTTTTCCAGAAGAATTAAAAGAAAGTTCATTGATTATAAATATATGCCTACGTTTTGAATTGAAAAATTATGCAAGATAAAAAGGAGGTAAAATGAAATAAAATAAAAGATTAACAAATCAAAATGCGGAAAGCAGCCCCGGCCAAAGAAACCTGCTTTCCGCTGTGGTACCTGGTAATTTTTAACCAGGCCCATTTTTTTATAGCAACAAAAGCATTATTTGTCAATTAATTTAAAAGGAGGAGGCTATGAAAGATTTAATTTGCTTTCTATTGGTCTTTCTCATTGTTACTATGGCTTCAGCACAAGAAAAGCCAAAGGAAATAGAAATAGGAGAAGTGGTAGTAACTGCTACAAGGACAGAAAGACCAGTAAAAGATGTGCCTAACAGCGTAACCATTATAACCAAGGAAGAGATGGATAAGATGCATGTAAAGACAGTAGATGATGTATTGAACAAGGTGGCTGGTATTAGGATAAAGCGCTCTTTATGGCTTTCAACCACAAGCAGTCACACTGTGCTTATGATGAGAGGTACAGGCTCTTCAAAGCGGGTATTGGTGCTAAAAGATGGCATTCCCTTAAATGATATGTATGGAGGTGCAGTTCAAGAGTTTAGCACACTTTCCACTGAGGATATAGAGAGGATTGAGATAGTAAGAGGGGCAGGTTCTGCTCTTTATGGCTCTAATGCCATGGGTGGTGTGATAAATATTATTACTAGACCACCTAAGGAAAAGTTTGAAGGTGGCTTAAGCTATGAAGGTGGTGAGATGAATACCCATATATATAACTTTAATATAAGCCGAGCATATGATTGGATTGGATTTCGCCTCTCAGCAGGTGGCAGAAATACAGATGGTTATGAATATAAAAAGAAATGGAAGGATTATTACAAAAAACCAGAGACAGATAGGTATTATGTATCACCAGAGGTTGATTTTAAATTAGGTAGATCAAAGCTTAAATTTGGGTTTGAATATTTTAGTGAAGATGATATTCATGCTGCCCCAACTTTATATGACTTAGATAGAGATACATATAAATATCACGTTGATTACAGTATCCCTATCTCAGATATAGATTTTAATGCCAAATTTTACTACTTTGACTATGATTGGGATACAGAGGCATACAAATATAATAAAACTACAAAACAATATGATAAATTCTACTATAAAGCCAACGTTCCTAAAGATAATTGGGGACTTATGCTCCAAGCAAGCAAGGAAATAAAAGGGCTTCTTTTTACCATAGGCTCTGATTTAAGATGGGGGAAGTGTGAATCTCATTATCTATATAAAAAAGGGCCAAGGGATTTTGAAGGGAAGCAAAAGCAATATTCTTGGTTCTTACATGCAGAATTGCCCCTATTAAAAGAAAAGTTAATTCTTAGTGCAGGTATCCGCTATGACTGGTGGAAAAATTATGATGGCAGGTTTTATGACAATACCACTGGAAAGGAGATAGCTTTTAACTATCCAGAAAGCACTGAAGACCGCTGGTCTCCCAAGGCAGGATTGGTCTATCATTTAACAAAAGACACAAGGTTTAGAACATCCTTTGGAACGGGATTTAGAGCTCCAGACCTTTATAGTCTTTATAGGTCAGGTCCTCATGGGGCAGCGCTCTTTGAGATAGGAAACCCAGAACTTGAGCCTGAAAAGATGACCTATTCTATAGACTTTGGGTTTGATACAAAGCCTTTTTATGAATTATTTAAGATAGCTAGAGATTTCAATCTATCTTTTACTGCCTATTGGAGTGGTTTTAAGGACTTTATTACCAAGAAGGTTTTAGAACCAGATGAAATTCCTTCTTATTTTACACCTGAAGAAGGACAGGAAGTAAAACAAAAGGTAAATGTAGGGAAAGTGCATATTTATGGCATTGAAACTGAAATAGATTATACATTTTTAAAATATTTTAAAGTCAATGTTAATTATACATATAATGTTTCAAAAGTTGTAGAACATCCCTTAGCTCCTGAAATAGAAGGAAAATTACTTACTTATACGCCCAAGCACATAGTAAACTGGAGCATAATTTATGATAACCCCAAGTTATTTACTATAAGTCTATATTGCACCTATATGGGAAAGGTCTTTTATGATGAAGAGAATAAAAAGCCCATTGATGATTATGTAGTGGGTGATTTAAGAGTTTCCCGTATTATACCACTTCCAAAATATATGAGGGGTAAAATGGAAGCCTTTTTAAATGTGGATAATATCTGGGATGAAGAATATAGGCACTATTACTATTATTATCTTCCAGGCACCACTGTAATAGGCGGATTAAAATACACTTTTTAGGAATATGGGAGAGAACATAACTGAGAGGAGGATTTATCTATTTACTAACATTATTTATGCTTTTAAAGCCAATTTTACTATATAGCCAAACAAAAGAAAAGATTGTTATCACTGAAAAGGATATAAAAGAGATGAAGGTGCATAGTGTTGTAGATTTATTAAATCAGATTCCAGGGGTAAGGGCTACGAAGAACTCTGTTAATATAAGGGGTTTTGGTAGCAAAGAGGTTTTAGTACTCCTTGATGGAAGGCCTTTAAATGACCCCTATTCAAGAAGTGTTAATCTAGAAGGCATATCTATAAATGACATAGAAAAGATTGTCATTGAAAAGGGAAGTGGTGCATTAAAGTATGGAGCAAATGTCACAGGTGGTGTGATACTGATATTTACCAAAGAGGTAAAAAAGAAGACCACAGCCCATATGGATGTCTCTTATGGGAGATTTAACACATTAAGAGGTGAATTCAATCTTAGGTGCCCTTTAAAAATAATAGATGTTTTATTTTCTTTAAATGGCACTAGAACAGATGGGTTTCGTAAAAATGGATGGGGAAGGAATTTTGGGACAGCCATTAAATTAAAAAGAAATAAATTTACCCTTTCTACTCAATATGCTACATTAGATGAGGGGTATCCAGGCCGCATCTATTCTCCCACACCAAGGGCAAAATCTAAAAGAGATGATTTGGGCATTGTCTTTCTTGCCAATTTTGATAATTTAAAAAGCAGGTCTTATTTTGATTATTTTTACAAATCCCATAAAAATCCTGATATTTCCTTAGATAAAAATATGACCTGTTATGTTTTGGGACAGAGTTTACAAATTACCTCTCCTTTTAATGCTGGTATAGATAGCAGCCTTAACATAGTTAAAGGAAAAGATATTAAATCCCACAGAGAAGGTAATTTTGCCCTTTATAGATCAAAAGACGGGTCTTTTTTGGGGATTAATTTTGGTCTTGGCTTAAGAGCTGACTGGCATTCAGAGTTTGGTTTAAGAATTGACCCACAATTTAAGCTAAGTGGTAGATTTTTACCTATTGAATTTGAGCTCTTTATCAACCGCTCCCACAATTATCCTACTTTTTATCAGAGGTTTTATGAGACTACATTTATAAAAGGAAATCCTGACTTAGATATGGAGAAGGCATGGAATTATAAGCTTTGTCTATCTAGTAAGATAAACAAACTGTTTCAACCAAGTTTGACCTTTTTTTATAGCGATATAAAAGATAGAATTACTGCCATTAAAGGCAATGATGGCATTATAAGATATAAGAATCTAGGTTCTACAAGCAAAAAGGGTATTGAGACCACAATAAACTCTGAGATTTTTTCATTTTTATCCTTTAATGTAAGTTATCTTTTTCTCATAGCCAAGGATGAGAGAACTGACAAATTATTACCTTATCAGGCAAAGCATCAAATCCAATCAAACCTTTATTTGAAATTAACACCAGATTTGACTGTCACATTTCATGGATATTATGTCTCAAGGAGATTTTGCAAGCCAGAAGAAAAGGAACCTCTATCCCCATATTTTGTGCTTGATGCAAAGATTGCCTTTAAATTAAAAGACTGGGAGGCTTATATAGAAATAGACAATTTATTAGATAGATACTATGAGCCCCATGATGGTTACCCTGCCCCAGGCATAACCTATACATTTGGGATAGTAAGGGAATTTTAGATGAGAGAAAATAAATTTAAGGAGGAAACTATGGGGAATAAGAAGAGAAATATAATAAGTATAATTTTAGTAGTCCTTATAAGTCTGGTCATTGTCTCTATGGTAAAAACTCTGCGTGTAGTAAAATATGAAAGATTAGGTCTTAGAGAATATGAAAAGGGGAATTACAAGCAGGCAATAGAGTATTTTTCAAAAGCAATAGAATATAATCCAAATGATGCATTTTTATATAACAATCGAGGGCTAGCTTATTATAATTTGCAACAATATGATAAGGCAATTGCTGATTATACAAAGGCTATAGAGATAAAACCTAATTTTGCAGATGCTTATTATAATCGGGGTCTGGCATATTTCAGAAAAGGTTCCTCTTATAATCTTGAGCCGCGCAAAAAGGCAATTTCTGATTTTACTAAGGCAATAGAATTAAGACCAGATTTTGTAGATGCCTATTATAATAGAGCATTAGCTTACACTGAGCAAATTCACTACCATCATAAATACAAGACCATTCCTCCTAAATTTCCTTCTGAGGAGATGGATTATTATAATAAAGCCCTTTTAGATTATTATAAAGTCCTTGATTTAGACCCCTCTTATATTTTAGCTTATCAAGGAATGGGAAATTTATTTTATAGGCATGGAGATTGGGATTTAGCAACTAAAGCATATAATAAGGCACTTAGTCATAAAGATGAGATATTAAAAAAAGTAGGAGAAGAAGGTTTAGCTGGTGTATATAATAGCAGGGGAAGAAATTATTTAGCTGCAGGGAAACTTGAAGAGGCAATCTCTGATTTTACAAAGGCAATTGAATACTACAAAAAAGGAGCAAATAAAGAGGTAGGATTAAGTAAAAATATTACCAATGCCCTTGCCCATAGAACAGTTGCAGCTTGGGAATTAGGGAAATGGGAAGATACTATTAAATATGCTGATGAAACAATTAAGGTAAAGGAAAGCAATCCTAAAAGATATGGGAAGGCTACATTTTATTATTTTACTAAAGGAAGGTGCTATTATAAGCTTGGTAAGTATGATGAAGCAATTCTTAATCTTAAAAAGGCGTTAAGTGAGTCAAAATATGGGATGGATGCAGAGGCAAGATTATGGTTAGGCAGAGTATATAAGAAGAAAGGCGATAAAAGAAAGGCAAAAGAAAAAATAGATGAGGCCTTAGAATTGTATAATAAAAAAATTAAAGAGGCAGATGAATATAGCATTCATAAATTATATCTTAAAAGAGGATTGTGCTATTTGGAGCTTGATGAGTATGATAAGGCAATCTCTGACTTTAAAGAGACAATAAAAAGAAGAGTATTTTCAGACAGACCAGTTAATCATACAAATTATTATTTAGATGCCCATAAATATATTGGCATTGCCTATATGAGAGCAGGAAATAGAGATAAGGCAAAAGAATATTTTAAAAAGACAATAGAGTTGGCAAAAGAACGTGGATTTGAAGAGGTAATAAAGGAGACTGAAAAGCTTTTATCTAAATTATATAAAAGGGGGTGAAAATTATGTGTGTTCCAATAAGTGTTCTTACAAAAGGAAAAACTAGTGGTTGCACAGGATTATGTAGGCTTTTGCCTCATATAAGTGCCTTAGCAGCCCTTTTTGCTGGTTTAGTTTGGAACTTTTTGCGTAGGAAAAAGTCAAAGATATTTAAATGAATTGGCTAAATAGACATTTAACTTTGCAGATTGAGCCTACTCGCAGATGCAACTTAAACTGCAAGATATGTATGCGACGGAATTTAAATGAAAGTAATATTCAACTATCTTTAGAGAATTTTAAAAAAGCATTGAATTCTGGAAATTTTCAGCATGTTTGTCTGCATGGATGGGGTGAGCCACTGCTTAATCCTCAGATATTTCAAATGATAGAATATGCTGAATCACAAGGAATTTCTACAGAGCTTACTACTAATGGGACTCTGCTTAAAGAAAACTTAGAAAAAATCTTTGACAGTGGTCTAAGTATTATTGCCCTTGGAATACATAATAAGAAAATTCTTTTATCTATTTTTCCACAAATTAAAGACTTAATAATAAGAAGAAATAAAGAGAGATTGAGGAAACCAAAAATCTATATGGATATTGTTATATACAAAGAAAATCTTAGTCAAATTCTGGATTTAATAAAAATTGCCTCTCAATTAAATATGGATGCAGTAATCTTACACAGGCTATTTAAGATTCACCCCAGTGTGGACTATATTTCTGCTGAAGAAGAAAAAAAATTATTTAAGAAAGCAAAAGAGTTAGCGAAAGAATTAAGGATAAAACTATATCTGCCTCCAAGACCTTCTATACCTTGTATTGCAGTTATATATAGCATTTTTATTACAGTTGAAGGTAAAATTACTCCTTGCCCTTATCTTTTAGAGCTTCACTTAGGAGATGCCTTTAATGATCATGTAAAAGATATATATCTAAAAAAGATTAATTTTATTAAAAATATGAATAAGCACCCTATATGTAACAATAAATGCCCATTAGGTTCCAAAAATGGCAAGTTTTATTGCTGAAGTATTCGTTGTTGTCAGTACTCTGTTATTTTGCCACGGACAAATAACAAGAAAGGAGGTATAGAGAAACCCTAAATTAAAGTCCTAAGAAATATCAAACTGCCATGGATAACAGCTATTGAGGCTGAAAAGTTTTGTTACCATTAGACGAAAAAAGAAAGATTCGGTCTCTTTCCTTCCAGGGCAAAAGATGATAAAAAAGAAGAGCCCTGACTTGGAGAATTTGAAGGACTATAAATAAAATCTCACAAATGGCTTAAGCAAGTCCAGTGGTTTGGACGGTAAAAAATAAAAATTATGAGGTGTAAAAATGAAATTTAAAATAGTTTTAGAACCGAGTGAAGATGGAGGATATACAGTATATGTTCCCAGTTTACCAGAATGTATAAGTGAAGGAGATACTAAAGAAGAAGCCTTAAAGAATATTAGAGAAGCTATTGAATTATATTTTGAACCGGTAGAAGATGATTTAATACCTTTTGAACAACAAAAGGTAGAAATAGTTGAGTTGAGTATATGAGTAAAGTTCCGAGTTTGAATTATGAAAAAGTAATAAAAGCTCTGCAAAGAGATGGTTGGGATTTTTAAAGTTACTAACGTGGTTCACTTACTATGATTTTTTGGGCTACACCCCAGCCAAGGACAAGCCTTGTATCCTTTATTGATATAAGCACAGGGCCTGGGCGTGAATTACTAAGCACCTTTATAGTAATCCCTGGAATGAGTCCTAAACTAAAGAGTCTTGACTGTAACCCCCTGCCTGCATTTATGGCCACTACTGTCACTTCCTTATTTTTATCTACCATACTGAGCGGGATTAAGCCATTCATTTTCCACCTTTAACTATTTACATTTGTTAATGCTAAAATCTTAATTCAAAAATCAAATTTTGTCAAATCTCTTGACAAGAAAAAAAACTTATGATAAGTGATTTAATTAAGCTAAATTATTTAATTTAGTTAATTTATGAAAGTAACATTATTAGATGAGATAAAGCCTGGTCAAGAATGTCGTATTATAAGAGTAAATATAGGTGGTGCTACAGGGCAGCGCCTAATGGACATGGGCTTTATACCTGGGACAAAGGTAAAGGTAGTGCGTAATGCACCACTTATAGATCCAGTTGAATTTGTTGTTAGAGGATATCATGTTAGCCTCCGTCATTCAGAGGCTAAATGTATTGAGGTGGAGCCATTATGAAAAAGGGAAAAATTATAGTAGCAGTTGCAGGTCAGCCAAATTCTGGTAAGTCCACTATTTTTAACCTGCTTACTGGGGCTAGACAGCATGTAGCCAATTATCCTGGTGTAACTGTTGAGAAGAAGACTGGGATATTTAAGTTTCAGGGAGATAGAATAGAACTGGTTGATTTGCCTGGTACTTATAGCCTTACTTCATACACATTAGAAGAGCGCATAGCAAGGGATTTTATCCTCCATGAAAGACCAAAATTGGTAGTTGATATAGTAGATGCATCAAATCTTGAAAGGAATCTCTATCTTACATTTCAGCTTGGTGAGATGGGGATTCCATTGGTAATTGATTTAAATATGATGGATGTAGCAAAAAGCAGGGGGATTGAAATAGATATAGATGAATTGAGCAAAAAGTTAGGGGTCCCAGTAATTCCAACAATTGGTAATAGAGGGAAGGGGAAAAAAGAACTTCAAAAAGCAATATGGGATGTTGCTAAGGGAAATATCAAATCTAGTTTTATACGCATTGATTATGGTGATGCTTTAGAGCCTATACTATCTTCTTTAGAAAAAAGGCTTTCAGAAGAATCTGCACTTTCTCAAAATTATCCCTTAAGATGGCTTGCTGTAAAACTTATGGAAAATGACAGTGAGGCAGAGAGGCTTGTTAAAGAGATGTCAAAAAATGGAAAGGAAATTCTAGATTATGTAAAAAAAGAAAGGGAGAGATTTATATCTCAATATAAAGAAGCGCCAGAAAAGGTTATTGCTCAAAGGCGTTATCTTACTGCAGAGAAGATTGTAGAAAGTGTTATTAAGAGAAAAAAGGAAATAACCTTAACCCTATCTGATAAGATTGATAAAGTTGTCTGCCATAAGGTCTTTGGTTTTATTATTTTAGCTGCTGTTATTTATGGTCTATATGAACTTTCTATAGTTCAAGGCTACAAAATTACCAATTATACCTGGCCCATTTTAGCCTCCTTTAGAAAACTTATGGTAAAGGTTCTCCCCCCTGAAGGATTCATCTTTGACCCACTCCTTCGTTCGATACCTTTAGGGGTCATTGATGGAATTGTGGCAGTTCTAAATTATGTCCCTATCTTTCTTATCCTCTTTGCCTTAATAGCCATACTTGAAGATACAGGCTATATGGCACGTATGGCATTTATCTTAGACCGTATCTTTAGGTATTTTGGTCTTCATGGGCAATCTATTCTACCCTATATATTGGGTGGTGTATATGTAGGTGGGTGAGCTATACCAGGTGTCATGGCGTGCCGTGGCATAAAGGATGAAAGGGCACGTATGGCAACAATCCTTACTACACCTCTTATGAATTGTATGGCCAAGATTCCACTCTATGTGCTCTTAATTGGTATGTTCTTTGCTGAATATAAGGCTCTTGCTATGTTTTTTATAGCTACAATTACATTGATTATAGCACTTGGTGTAGCTAAGGCTTTAAACCTCACTGTGCTTAAGGGAAAGGAAAGTGCTCCATTTGTAATGGAGCTTCCTCCTTATCATATCCCTACAGTTTCTGGTGTCTTGCGTCGTTGTTTAGAAAGGACATGGCTTTTTGTAAGAAAGGTTATAACTATTGTTATTGTAGTAGCTACTATTGTCTATGTACTCATTAGCATGCCTGGAATAAGTAAAGAGAGAAAAGCTTATTATGAAAAAATGGCAAATCAGGCAATTGAGAAGTTTTATAAGGAAATAGGAAAGGAAAATCCATATGCCAAGGTCTTGGCTGGTAAAGGGCTTATTGAATTTGCCAGATATTGGGACTCATATAAGATTGCTATGATGGGGGCAAAGGGGAAGGAGGAAAAAAAGGTTATTGATGAAAAGTTTAAGGAAAAAAATATTGAATTTTACAAGATAGTAAAAAGGGGAAGCTATGAACTTGATGGAAAAAAGATAAAGGATAAGGATGCAAAAAAGGTCTATAAGGCATACAAGAAACTTGCCAAGGTAAGAAAGAAACTAAGACGTGAAATTAAGGATGAGACAATTATATCAAGCTATCTTGGGCGTGTTGGTCGGGCTATAGAACCATTTACAAGATTTGCAGGGTTTAACTGGCGTATAAATATTGCTCTTATCAGCTCCTTTGCAGCAAAGGAGAATTCTGTAGCAACTTTAGGGAGCATTTATCAATCTCCACCAGGTGAAGAGGCACAACTTGGGGAAAGGATAAAGAGGAAAGAAAAGGGTTGGACACCACTTCATGCTTTAGCCATAATGCTTTTTATGGCCATGTATCCTCCCTGCATCCCTACACTGATCATGGTACGATTGGAGACCGGAAGCACAAAATGGATGTTATTTGCTACAATCTATCCCATTATATTGGGGCTTACAATAGCAATCCTTGTGTTCACAGGAGGAAATTTTCTGGGCCTTTCAGGAATTCAAGCAATGATTGCCTTTTATGTCTTGGCAATAATATTCACAGCAATAATGGGATTTATCAAAAGAGAGCCAAAAATTACATAGAAAGGAGGTGAAAATGTGAAAAGGGTATTAATTTGTTTATTTGGTCTTATAGTTATGGTATTTTTGGCTAATTATTCTTATGCCCACACCCCACTTTGCTCTTGTTATGACAATGGAGATGGCACTGTGACATGTGAGGGTGGATTTTCTGATGGTTCTTCTGCTGCTGGCGTAACTATGCTTGTGTTGGATAAGAGCGGAAAGGTATTGATAAAGGGAAAGATGAATGAAGATAGTGAATTTACCTTTAAAAAGCCAGATGTTCCTTATACAGTTGTCTTTGATGCAGGGCCAGGTCATGTAGTAAAGATAGATAGTAAAGACATCACTGAATAAAAAGGAGGATAAGAGATGAAAAAGATTATGTTATTAAGTATGATATTTATGTTTATGCTAAGTGTTTCTGCATTTGCCCATTTTCAGATAATTTATAGCCCAAATAGTGTACCGAAAACAAGAAAGATTAATCTCAAGCTGATCTTTACCCATCCATTTGAGGCAGGTCATACCATGGACATTGGAAAGGATGAAAGTGGTAAGATACACCCACCCATAGCATTTGGTGTGATGCACAAGGGAAAGAAAAGGGATTTACTAAAAAAATTAAAACCAATTACCTTTAGGAGTCTGACTAATAGTGGTAGGGCTTATGAGGCTGATGTTAAACTAAAAGGCATGGGGGATCATATCTTTTATTTTGTTCCTGCTCCATATTATGAACCTTCAGAAGACATATATATACAGCAGTGCACAAAGGTCATATTCAATATAGGTGGTATACCAACAGATTGGGATGCAGCAGTAGGTGACCCTCTGCCAGTTGAGATTATCCCTTTGGACAAACCTTATGCCCTGTGGGTCGGTAATGTTTTTCGTGGTATAGTTACACGTGGTGGCAAACCAGTGCCCAATGCTGAGATTGAGGTGGAGTATCTGAACCATGATATTAAAGGGAATGCCTTTGTTAAGGAGGCTAAGGTAGAGGCTCCTCATGATGCATTTGTTACCCAGACTATCAAGGCAGACTCAAATGGCATATTCACCTATGGTCTTCCTAGGGAAGGCTGGTGGGGTTTTGCAGCCCTAGGTGTAGGTGGGGATCTAAAATACAAGGGTAAAGAACTTTCTCAGGATGCAGTCATCTGGGTTCAGGTATGGGGGATGAAATAATTAGTTTAACTTATGGGCTGCGGTTAATCTGACCGCAGCCTTATCAATTTTTCTGGTTTTATATCAAATATTAACCTCCCTTTTTGGTCTTTCGTTAAAATTTTTCTTTGACAAAATCATAATTTAGTTTTAAATGCTCACTTAAACAAGGAGGGTAAGATGCAGGAAGTAAGTGAATTCATAAAAGAATTAAGCAATTTTATCTGGGGCCCTCATATGATTATTTTGCTTGTAGGTATTGGTGTTTATTTAACTTTTAAAACAAAATTTATTCAATTTAGAGGTTTTATTCATGCTTTTCGCACCTTATTTTTCCCAGGCAAAAATAGTTTAACTGGCGATATTACTCCATTTCAAGCACTTTGTACTGCTTTATCTGGCGCCATAGGTATTGGCAATATAGTAGGTGTAGCTACTGCCATTGCTGCTGGTGGCCCTGGGGCAGTTTTTTGGATGTGGATTACTGCTATTGTAGGTATGGCAACTAGTTATAGTGAATGTCTTTTAGCAGTAAAATATCGTATTACTCATTCTGGAGAAGTAAGTGGTGGTCCTATGTATTATTTAGAAAATGGATTAAGGCTTAAATGGTTGGGAATTTGTTTTGCTATTTTTGCTTTATGCGCTTCTTTTGGCATTGGCAATATGGTTCAGGCAAATTCTGTTGCTGAGGCACTTTATGATGCTTTTAAAATACCAAAATGGTTTACAGGCATTACTTTAGCTATTCTGATTGGCTTAGTCATTATAGGTGGAATTAAACGTATTGGTATAGTAGCTAGTCGTTTAGTACCATTTATGGTGGTAATTTATATAGGTGGCTCATTAATCATATTAATTAAAAATTTTTCTTTATTACCAAAAGCTTTTTTTTCTATATTCTACCATGCTTTTAATCCCATAGCTGCTACGGGAGGATTTGCTGGTGCTTTAGTAAAAGAGGCAATTCGTTTTGGTATAGCAAGAGGGCTTTTTTCTAATGAAGCAGGTTTAGGTAGTACTCCTATTGCCCATGCAGCAGCTAAAATTGATCAACCTGTTAAAGAAGGTTTGATAGCTATGTTAGGGCCTTTTATTGATACCATTGTTGTGTGTACTATGACCGCATTAGTTATTATTGTTTCTGATGCATGGAAAAGTGGGGAAACTGGAGCTGTTCTTTCCTCTATGGCTTATGGCAAGAGCATTTTGGGAGGTAGATATATAATTGTTACAGGTGTAGTACTTTTTGGCTTTTCTACCATTATTTCATGGTCATATTATGGTGATAGGTGCATTAAATATTTATTGGGTGAAAAAATGCTTTATGTTTATAAATGGCTATATGTTTTAATGATTTTTATTGGGGCTTGTGTTCATTTAGAAATTGTTTGGAATTTTTCTGATGTAACAAATGGTCTTATGGCTATTCCAAATCTTATCGCCTTATTGGGACTTTCAAAAATAGTTGTGAAGGAGACAAATAATTATTTTTCTGAAAAAATAATAAAATAAAACTCTTTACAACTTAGTTTTTAATCTGATAACCTAAAGTATGCAACTTGATACAAAAGTAGCGAGACGCATTATTGAGACAGTAGGTGCCTATGGCACACCCCCAGAGTATGGCTTTCAATTTTTTACTGCTGGACTTGATGATTATTTACGAATTATTCACGAGGAATATTTAAAAACTTATATTAAAGAAGGGGGATCAGTAGTAAAGATTGTAGTTGGCGCCTATGGTGGTGGGAAAACACATTTTCTCTATAGTATTAGAGAACTTGCTTGGCAAGAAAATTTTGCTGTAAGCTATGTATCTTTAAGCCCAGAAGAAAGCCCCTTTCATCGCCTTGAAGCTGTTTATCGGGCTATTGTTAATAATCTTACTTATCCATTATCTCCTGAAGATTTGCTTAAAGGTACAGAAAAGGGTATTGAATCATTTATTATTGCCTGGTATGAAAGACAATCTAATGCCTTTCATCAAGCTGGGCTTAAAGAAGATACTTTAGAAGCAGAAATAGATGAATATCTTTCTTCCATAAAACGCACTATTGAAAACACAAATTTTGCTAATGCGGTAGCAGAGGCATTTCTTGCCTTACATAGAGAAGAAGAAAAGGTATTTAGGCAGATTTTACAGTGGCTTAAGGCAGAAGGCTATGAAAGGGATTGGCATCGTCAGTTTGGCATTCTTACCAATATAGATCGCAGTAATGCATTTTCTATGATTCGTTCTTTAGCTCAATGGATACTTAATATCGGTTATAGTGGTCTTGTTATTCTTTTTGATGAAGCAGAGCAAATTCCAAGTTTAAGTACTCGTCAAAGAGAACTTACTCTTTCTAATTTACGAGAACTTATTGATGCCTGTATGGATGCTTCCTTTAGGCATGTTATGATTTTTTATGCATTGCCAGACGAACGTTTTTTTGAAGGTCCATCTCATATATATGAAGCATTAAAACAGCGTATTTCTTCAGTATTTGACTTTTTTAACCCTTCTGGTGTCAAAATTAAACTAGAAAAAGCAAAGGAGGATCCTGTTCTTCTTTTAGAAGAAATTGGTTATAAATTAAAACATATTTATGAAATAGCTTATGGAATAAGGTTTCCTTCTCAAATTGAAGATATTATTCATGTAATTGCTCAAGAGGCTTATGAACGCCGTTTTGGTGACATTGGTTATATTAGACTATTTGTGCAGGGAATAATAAAAGCATTTCATCTTTTAAGACACAATCCTCATCTTGTTAATAAAGCAGAGGAAGTTTATCAGATGCTGGAAGAAGGTGGAGCATGAGAGGATTAAGAGTAAAGCATCCTGTACTTGGAGAGGGCAAAATAATAGATACGAGACTTCAAGGTTATGAATGTTTAGTACAATTTACTACTGGCCTTACTATTTGGGTAAAACGTCGCCAATTAGTATTTTTAGATTCACCTCCAGAAGAAAATTATCATGCTAAACCCTTAAAGCCTATTTTTTCTCTTCCTTCTTTTAAAACTCTTGTTAAAGGTGGAAGGGAAGTAATAGAAGCTTTTAGGGCAGGCATTGTACCTGCAAATTGGATTAAAAGTTGGACAGTAGGTCGAGCAAGAGAAATTGCTGAGATTAAATCTTGGCTTCATGATCAAACTTCTGGCACTCTTGTTATTAAAGGAGAATATGGAGCAGGAAAAACACATTTGATTGAATACCTTTATCATCAAGCAAAGGAATTAAATTATGCAGTTGCTCGTGTAAGCATTGATCCTTTTAGTACACAATTGGCTTTCCCAAAGCGTATTTATCGTGAGCTTATTCAAAGTCTGCGTGTGCCTCATGAAGAAAAAACATTAAATTTTAGAGAATCTTTAGTAATTTTAGCTCAAAAAGATGTACTTTCTGACCATAAAATTCTTGGTCCTTTTTTAAAAGTCTTAAAAGAAGAGCGTGTTACTACATCTATGTGGCACTGGATAGAGGGTTTTGAAAATCTTTTTAAAGATTTTGGTGTCCTTTATGACCATACTACTGCTGCTAACATTTATTGTTATATACTTTCTGGGTTAAGTAGAGCTTTGGTTGAATGCTTTGATGTCAAAGGTCTTGTGCTTTTATTTGACGAAACAGAGGTAAGTCGTATTTACCGATATACATATGAATGGCAAAGAGGTATAAATTTCCTAAAAGGGTTAGTACTTGTAGCCAATGATGAGCCAGAATTAATTGAGGAAAAGGTGATAAAAGGAGAAAATTATTATCAAGGTGAGCAGACAGGACTTGTATATTCTGGGTATCGAAAGCTTCCATACATCTATCAGCTTCCTACTTATTTAAAAGTAGCCTTTGCTGTTACTCCAGACTTTTCTTTAGAAAAGATGATGACTGAATATAATATTTATACTTTAGAATTAGAACCACTTGAACCTCAATATTTAGAACACTTTTTTTATCGCTTTGTAGAGCTTTATTATCAAGTCTATCGCCTTAAACTTACTTCTAAAGAAAAAAAAGAAATATTTTCATTTATCCGTGAATATGCTTCCATTTCCACACGTCTATTTATTAAGGCTATGGTAGAGTGTCTTGATTTTAAGCGATTTTACCCAGGTGCTAATTTAAAAAGATTGGCTGAAGAAGTAGGTTAATTTTAAAATAATGTGCTTAGGGATTTAGCAGTTCAAATCCTGTATTTGGATCAAGAGCACGAATCGCCGTAGTATCAACTAATTCAAACAATATAACTTCCATAACATGCCATACCTTTACCCCTTTGCGAACACATCCAGTTATTGAAGATGTTTTCCTTCCACAAGCTATATGCATGTGTAAAATAGGCTCACCTTTTTCATTGGGAAAGATTGTTCCAGTGCCAACTATTTCATAAACATTATTAAGAATATGTTCCATAGGCACAATCGGTTTTTTACGCCCATGTTCAGGACCTACAATAAGCTTACTGCCTTCATCAGCTCCTCCAATAATAATTAAAGCTGCTGCTTTAATGGATTTTTCACGCGCAAATTTTTCAATTTCTTCATGGATAATATCCCCATCTTCAAGACGAATAACATATACTCTTCCTATTTTAGCCTGTGAATATTTCATAAATCTTTACCCAAATTAATCGCATTCAACACTAAAATAGTAAGATAAATTAGCAAAAAATCAAGGTCTTTTAATGCTTTAGCCTACATTTGCCTTGTTAGCTCTTCTTCGTATTTTTGCTTAATGTCAGTTAAAATTTTCTTTGCTTTTTTGAGGGCAGACATTGCACGTCTTTGTTGATCTTCCTCATACCAGACTATATTTCCTGATTCCCAACCAAGAAATTCTATGATCTCCAAGCAACGAAGACATATTTCTGGTAAACCCGTAAGCTCTAATATCCAACTTCTTGGGACAAAATGAATAAATTCATTTCGCAGTTCGTTAAGCTTTTCTACAGCCCTATCATGATCTGGAGTAGCTTTAAATTTTTTGCTATGCACATAGTACAGCATAGCATCACTTTTGATTTTTTTGTATAAGTTTAAAAAATAATCGATTTTTTCATCAGGGTACCTACCTCCTTTACGGTGTGCTCTAAGCCATTGTGCAGCAATTTTATCCTTCAAAGGCAATAATCCATTACCACGGCGCAAAGCAAGAACCATGAACTCTTGAAGTGCATTATGTGTAATAATAATTACCCATTTCCATTGATAAGGATTTTCAATTAAGGATTGAGCAGTCTCTGCAAGCATTTCTAAATCAGAGACTGCTTGCTTTGTTTCATCTGTTCTCAACCACAAATTTTCACTGGTAAGCATCTAAACTCAGCGATGGTATGTAACTATTAAGTTTACTTCTCCCTCTGTATTTTTCTTATCTGATCATATACTTCTTTTGCATTAGGTATCATTTCAAACATTGGAGTTATTTCCATTTCAGGCCAAATACCAGCATACCACCAAATGAAAGGATTTATTGGACCAAAATAAATAGTTCCATATCCATGAGTCTTTTCTGTTAATGAGATATTACTTAGAGTTTTAATATTTAAACTTTTTATTTTCTTACGGAATAAACCAGAAATAATAATTATTCTCTCATTGGTTATTCCATAATAAGTATTTTTCCTTCGTTTGGCATCTATAATGAATCTTCCAAAAACAAAATATAGCCCCATAATCACAAAGGGGATACCAAAAATAGGTAATATAAATGCTGCTGATTCACCTTTTTCAGGAGCATTTAAAGCAGTAGTTATTGCCGTAATTTCCCAGAATATTACAAATCCCATCCAGAGGATACTAAAAGGAATAAGGAAGATATCATTAGAACGAAACATTATTCCTTGTTTAGGCTTTCCTGCCCAAATTAATTTTTCATGAGGACCTAATTCCTTCTGAATTACTTGTTCACATTCATACTGCATATTATCCTCTTAACGCTAAACTCAGCGGTGTGTAACGCCATCCGCTGGGGAGGTTTGTT